>JAJYXH010000079.1 GCA_021791075.1 Microcaldota archaeon | reverse complement strand
TCGCCAGGGATGGGATTTGAACCCATAATCCCCGAAGGGACCGGTTTGCTTGTTGCATCATCTTGTAATCAGCTCTTGAATCAAGTAAATTCAAGACCGGCGCACTACCGGATTATGCGACCCTGGCATAGTAAGTCCTTTCATCAGCCGCTTATATATAGTTTACCGATCGCTTTTGCTGCGCTGGGAAGGCGGATATCAACGATAGACGAATGGAAAAAGAATGTTAATAAACACCACCTTGCATATATAAGATTATGGATGGGGCTAGCCATAAGGTCAAGAATAAGGAGGAGAGGATCCTGGTCCTAGCGATAGACATAGACAATGACCTCTACCAGAAAACGAAGATAAGCGGCCCGCTCTTCGGAAAGGTGCAGAATCTCAACGCGGCGTCGCAGCTCGCGCTTGCCGATCCAGAGGAGACCGACGCCAACACCATGTTCGAGGCCGTGAAGCTTTACGATGAGCTGATAGAGGACGGACTTCTCGCCAACGTAGCAACGATAACAGGATCTGAGGACGAGGGATACCACGCTGACAGGGAGATATCCAGGCAGCTCGAACTGGTTCTGGAGCAGTACCGCGCAGATTCGTGCATCTTCGTCACCGACGGCGCGAGCGACGACAGGGTGCTCCCGATAATAGAGTCGAGGATAAAGATAAGCAGTGTCAAGAAGGTCATGGTAAAGCAGGCTGCGGGACTCGAGAAGACCTACTTCACGATACTCGAGAAGCTCAAGGAGCCGCACTATGCGAGGATAGTCTTCGGCCTTCCGGCAGTCATTCTTCTGCTCTTTGCGATAAGCTATCTCCTTGGTGCCGGATGGGTTCCTCCTGTCGCACTGATAGGACTATACCTTCTCATAAGGGGATACGGGCTCGAGGAGGCTTTCATAAACTCCTTCAGGGGCTTCGGGTTCAGCTTGGACAAGATGAGCTTCGTCTTCTACCTTGCATCTCTGATCTTCCTCTTCGCCGGGCTCTTCATAGCCAATGGCAGCTACAACTCCGAGTACCGCGCGACGGGAAACGCCGTGATAGGGTATACCTACGCTGTCGAGGGCTTCCTGATACTCGTGCCGCTGATACTTATCCTGTACCTGATCGGAAGGATGATTGATGTCAGAGGCACCAGATACATGTTCCGAAACTTCAAGTACGGCATATACATAGGCTCCTCGATAATATTCTGGGTGCTCCTCCTCTCGTTCGTTGCCTGGATAATAGGCCAGATATACTTCAGCCAGTTCCTCATTTACACGATAGTGGCAATAGTGATAGGCATAAGCATATCCGTATTCGCGGGCTTCCTCAGAACCAAGGTACTAAGGAAGAAGAGGATAAAGGACAAGCTCGTGGTAAACGAGCTTGGTGCCATGATAGGAAAGGTCGCGTCGCTCAACGTTAAGGGAGGGCGGTTCACCGTGAACACGAGCTTCGGGAACCCGATCTCTTACAACGTGGACAGGATAGTCGACATATCTGACAAGGTAGTGATAAAGTAGCTGCTTCTATTCCGGCTTTGCTGATATTATGAGAACCGCACTGTAGACCCCGAAGATATGCGTATCACTGGCGACGGACAGCATAGAGATCCTTAGAAGAGACGTGGACCGCGCCCTGAACAAGGCAGACTATGCTGAGGTAAGGTTCGATCGCCTTGCGAAGAGCGATATCAAGGCCGCAGTCAGGGCCGTCTAGGACAAGAAGGACAGGCCCATCTTTACGTTGAGATCGGAGAGCGAGGGAGGCAGGTACGCCGGAACGTGGGAGGAGTATGCGGAGATTGTGGATTACCCTGGCATGGCAGGTCCGATCTCTTTGATGTGGAGTTTAGGCGCTCCGAAGCGGTATTTAGGTACACCGGATACAGGGATAATATGCTCCTGTCGCATCACGACACCGAAGGCACGCCTTCGCAATATAAACTACTTTACCTCTTCTTGCCGATGAGGATGCAGAGCACTTTCGTAAAGATTGTGACCACCGCAGTCTCGGCTGATGATGGCAGAGAGATTTTAGGTCTGTACAACGAAGTAGATTCTGAAGCTACCAGGCCGATCGCGTTTGCGATGGGAGCTTTGGAGGCAGAGTCGAGAATCCTCTCTGGACTTAAACCTAACACACCTTTCGTTTTTGCCTCGCTTGACAAACCCGTCGCTCCGGGCCAGTTGAGTGTAGAACAGATGCACATGGAATACGATACATTACGATATTTTCCATATATACCATTTTTAATGTAGAGCGGTACATTCCATCATGGAGAGAAAGCCGGCCGTTGTAGGAACATTCTATCCGTCGGAGCGGGATGAGCTCATGCATCTTATAGACAGGTGCATGAAGGGCGTAACTGTGGATAAAGAGGCCGTGGCATCTGCATCTTCATACGTTGCGCCGCACGCCGGATACGTCTACTCCGGCCCTGTCGCCGCGTACACTTATAAGGCGCTCTCGCTCAAAGCGCACCTGGAGAAGATAGATACGTTCCTGATCATGGGCCCGAATCACACAGGATATGGAACCCCGATCTCGGTATCAGGCGTTGACTGGAATACACCATTTGGAAAAGTTGACAATGATACAGAGTTTGCAAGGGAACTTGCAGGCACGCACGGAATAGAGATCGACGAATCTGCGCACAGATTCGAGCATTCGGTAGAGGTGCAACTGCCATTCCTCCAGACGATAATCGAAAGACCACGATGCGTATTCGTATGTATGGGGGACCAATCCCGCGAGTCAAGCGGACTGCTTTGCGGTGCAATAAACGATGCTGAGAAAAAACTGGGAAGGAAGATAGTAGTCATTGCAAGCTCGGACTTCAATCACTACGAGAGTGCGGCGGTAGCCAAGGGCAAGGACATGCCTGCGATAAAGGCGCTCGAGAAACTCAATGTTGTGGAATTCTATAAACAGATTGAGGAGACGGATGACAGTGCGTGCGGATACGGCCCGATTGCAACGGCTGCATTGTATGCAAAGAGCCACGGAGCAACCAGAGGAAGACTGCTGAAGTACGCAACGTCAGGAGACGCAACCGGTGATTACGACTCGGTCGTCGCCTATGCCAGCTTGCTCTTCCAATAACAACGCTTATAATAAGGCGTGGAGAGAGTATTCGTTGAGACTATGGCCAGCAAGGCTGAGAAGGGAAGGAGGCTCTATCTGATAGGGATAGATGCTGCTCCGCTCTGGCTGCTCAAGGAGCTCAAGGGAAGGAAAGGGATGGAGCCCTTTGCAAAGCTGCTTGAATCAGGACAGATAGGCAGTCTTGAATCAACGCTTCCTCCGATGTCAGGATGCTCATGGCCCACCATATACACGGGGCTCACTCCTGGAGAGCACGGCGCCCCAGACTTCTTTGTCATGAAGAAGGATTACGTGAAGGACGTCGTGTATTATGACTCGAAGAAGATACCCCCGTTCTGGGATGTGCTTGCACAGAAAGGGCACGCGTGCCTGGTGATAACCCCATGCATGGAGATAATGCTTTCGGACCACAGGAACGTAGATCTCGTAACAGGATTTCCGCTGAGGGCAAGGACAAACAGCGAGAAGCTTAGGAACCTGATGCTCAGCTACCACTTTGACGGAGAGCCAGATATAGAAAAGTCCGTGATCGACGGGAAGATAACCGAGGCTGAGGCATCGCATCAATACGTCAAGAGCGTCAACAAGAGGGCGAGGATGGCGAGAAGCATGATAGAGACAGGTGATTACGATCTCGTATATGTCTGCTTCACTGAGACAGACAGGCTTCAGCACTTCACGCTAAACAAGCCTGACAAGTCCGATTATATACTCCCGGTTTACGTGGAGATAGCGAAGTTCATAGACTACATTGAAAGGAGGGCAGAGAAGGAGAATGCACTCGTTATTCTGGTGTCAGACCACGGAGCGCAGCCGATACACGAGAAGTTCCTCATCAACGCGTGGCTCATAAGGAACGGCTACGCGACGCTAAAGGAGTCGGTCATGAAGAGCATAGCTGAGGAAGGCGACGAAGCGCCGTCAACCTATTTGATCAGGGAGAAGCTGATGAACAGCAGGCTCAGGAAGATATATGACAAGATGCCGCACCACGCAAAGCGCGTAGTTGCAAGAGTAGTGGGAAGCGCGTTCTCGAAGGCGTCTTCTGGAACCTACACGAGGCTTCACCTATTCGACTTTGACATGAGGAAGACCAGGGTCTTTGCCGAAGTCTCAAACGATCCTGTGGCGACGCTCTGGGCCAATGACAAGCGTTTCGCAAATGGGATAGTGAAGGATTCCGAGAAGAAGAAGTTAATGGATGAGATAGCGAGGAGGCTGGAAGAGGCCAGAAGCAAGGAAGGCGACAGGGTGATAGTCGGGCACAAGGACGCGGCAAGGTACTACAGGAACACGAAGATGTTCATACCGCCGGACCTCTTTGTCGAGGCAAAGAAGGGCTATACCATTGACATCTTCAACTTCTCAACCTCGACGTACTTCATGAAGCCGGAGAAGGCGAAGAGCGGCGACCACATAATGCACGGGATAATAGGGTACTTCTCCAACGGCGAACGTCTGAGGCTTGACAAGGCAAACGTGCTTGACATAGCCCCGACCATACTTGACTATTTCGGAGTCAACAAGTCCGGAAAGGGATCGTTATTGAAGCGGCGGGGGATTGATTGAAGGCCGTAATGCTCGGTGGAGAGGGAAGGTTCGATCGGTCTACGGGAGACGGTGTTCCAGTATACATGTACTGGATCTACAACAGCATGAAGAGGATGAGGAGCGGGGGGTTGAACCTCTCAAAGGTCGAGTACGCAAGAAGCAGCCCTATTGGTGATGCGGGTGCATGGTTCTCTTTTGTACTCAAGAGCGCAATGGACAACTACAGCGGTTATGACATAGTCCATACGGTTGACGTAAAGCCGTTCTTCCCGATGAACAGGGGGAAGGCAGTGTACGCGGTTACGGGCCATGACTTCCAGCCTTTGACAGCTCCTGAGCTTGACGCGGACCTTAAGACATCTGCAAAGAGCAGGGTAAAGCTTGCGCTTGAGGTCAGGCACTCGCTCAGGCTCTCGCTCAAGTCGGATTACATGATAGCGGTATCCACAACAACAAGGGATGACGCGATATCACTCGGGTACGACAGGGAGAGGATATTCGTGGTCAACCATGGGATAGACGACAGGTTCAGGAAGGCTATCAGAGATAGAAGCGACGGCAAGTTCAGGGTCGGCTACATAGGCGGATTCAGGACGAGGAAGAACGTCGGCTCTGCGATAAACGCGTTCAAGAGAACCGAATCGAAGAACATAGCGTTTGACATATGGGGAAAGCAGGCATACGAATACGAGAAACTTGTCGATCTGGCGCGGGGGGACAAGAGGATATCGTTCCGTGGATTCGTCCCTGATGAGAAGATAGTGGATACTTACGATACGTTCGGTCTCTTTCTATGGCCGAGCCTTTACGAGGGATTCGGCTTCTCGATACTTGAGGCCCAGGCGCGCGGAGTTCCGGTCGCAGTATACAAGAACAGCAAGATACCGAAGGAGGTAAGAAAGTACTGCATAGAGGCCAAGGACGAGTCAGATATGGCGGGCATCATCGATGAGATAAGTTCAAATGGGTACAGCAAGGCGAAGAGGAAGAGTGCAATGGCATATGCGCGCAGTTTCACGTGGGAGAAGGCTGCAAACTGGACCTTGGATGCGTACAGGAAGATGCTCTCCTGATCACTTGACCGTTCCTATTCCTGCAAAATCGTTACCGTCGTAAAGGACGAATCTTCCAAGCTCTGGAGTCTCGTCGAACGATTCGGAGGGTATTTTATCACCAAGCTTGAGCCTTACGTTCGCGGCACCGAGTTCCGTGATCTTCCTCTCTGATTTTATCTCTCCAGTTACAACGCTCACCGAGTTCTCTATTGTCATGTCTGCATTGACTTCCAGTCCATTGAATCTTATCCTTGGTCTCTTTATCGATTTTGTGGTGAAGAAGACAAGCGCATTTAGCGAATCTGATGCCTTGATTGCATCTCCGGAACCACAGAGAACCCTTCCCCTGACCTCGCCGGAAAGTTTCTTGTTTAATGTAATGGCGATATTCTCACCGCGCCTTGCGGAATTCGACTTCTTCCCTTTTACAAACAGCTCCTTCACAGTATAGGCTGCGCCAGGCACCACATTGACCTTTATTCCTGACTTAAGAGTGCCGCTGATCACCTTGCCTACGATCTTCTCGCCGCTCTCGCTCTCCATACGTCCCTGAAGTACAACTCTGAGTTTATTGTCTGACTTAAGGCCTGGATTCTTTGCGAACGAGTACATTGTCTCGAGAAGGCTGCCTCCTTTGTACCATCCCATCTTTCCTGATTTTTTCACAAGGTTCTCGTTAGCATATGCCGACATTGGAACGAAGTAGATTCCCGATTCGGAGAACCCAATCTTCCCTAGGAAGGCGGAGAGCTCCTTGCTTATCCTTGAAAACTCCTTCTTGTCGTAATCTATCGTGTCCATCTTGTTTACGGCGATTATCACTTTCTGTATGCCAAGCAACTTTGCCAGGAAGAGATGCCTCTTCGTCTGATCCCTTATTCCTTCGTCGGATTTTGCCGATATAAGCAGTACTGCAAAGTTTGCGTACGAAGCGCCCGATATCATGTTCTTTATCAGTTCCTCATGCCCAGGAACGTCTATGAACTCAAATGCAGCATCCTTGTACTTTATCTGGGCGCGTGTGGTGTCTATGGTCATCTCGTTCTCTCGCTCCTCTGCAAAACTGTCCAGTATGTATCCTGGTTCGAACTGCCTGTGCAGTTGTTTGCTGGCCTTTTTTGCCTCTTCTATTCTTTGTTCCGTAACTGATTTTGTTGCCATAAGAAGGCTCCCTAATAGTGTAGATTTGCCATGATCCTTGTGGCCCAATAATGTTATTTTATTTATTAACATAGATAAATTTCCTCATGTTCGACATGTAGCCTATTGAGTTGTGTGACTTATGAAATCTTAATATAGAGATACAACCATCCCCTTCTATAACAGAACTTAGCCAGATTAATTCAGCACTACTTGTCATAATCTCCCACCTGTTTATATGATGTCTCACATATATCCTAGACTACGTAATTTGGCCATCACATAACTTTTTTCTTTATCCTGTTCTCTGCCAGCTCTTTCTTCAGACCGTGTAGTTTCTAATTCATTTATTATGTCATTTATATTCTTTGCATTAGACTTATGCGGGCTTGAGCAGTGGGTACACCCTAAGCTTCTGTAGCGATTCCCATTTCTTGAGTAGTATAATGGATTTATAGGTATTTTTTCCTTTTTGATATATTCCCAGACAGACAACTCATTCCAATCGAGGAGAGGATGAACTCTGACGTGTCCCTTGATGTCTGACTTAGACGCATAATCATCCCAGAGCTCCGCTCTCTGGTTCTTGTAGTCCCATTTGAAGTTGACGTCCCTAGGAGACACATATCTCTCCTTTGCCCTGATGCCGTGCTCATCTCTTCTTATCGAGACTATTAGTGCATCGAAACCGCGCTCCTTCATCAGCTTCTTCAGGGCCACGGTCTTGTTTGCCCCGCAGCAGGAGAATCCGGACATCTCAGGTTTTATCTCGCTCTTCACAACGATGAGGTCGAGATTCCACTTCTTTGTGAGATACTCACGGAACGCATATGTCTCAGGAAAGTCAATTGAATTATCTATGTGAATCACTGGAAAGGGAACTTTTCCTAGGAATGCTTTCCGCGCCAATGCAAGCATGGTTGTACTATCTTTTCCCATGCTCCAGAGCGCTGCGACGTTCTTGAACTTCGACTTTGCCTCTCGCATTATGAATATGCTTCTCTCTTCTAATTCGTTAAGGTCTTGTTTTATCATGGCATCACTTGTTAATGTTTAGAAGCCCTTTCAGGTATATCGTGGCTCCCTCTATTCCCTTTCCCTTCGACTTGAAGACAGGAACCTTCGCTATCTGCTTCTCCTTCGCGTCGAAGATCTCCGCGTACGCCTCCCTCAGGTCGTCCTTCTTCGCTATCTTCCCCTTGTTGAACACGACGTTGTAGTACTTCGCGCCGGCCTTCTTGAGCGTCTGGCTGAGCTCCTTCCAGTTCCTCTCGCTGGGATCCTTCCACAGCTTCTCTGCTATATCGTTCAGTTTGCTTCCTGCCATCAAAATCACTTCAAGCATAACCAAGCGCCCTTAGCTTCTCTATGACGCTGTTGTTTTTGTCGACGGGCTTCTTGCTGTCAAGCTCCACCATGGTCTCCCTGAGCACGTAAGTGACGTAGTCTGATACGGACGAGAATCCGGTCCTCTCTATCTTCTTCTGTATCTTGTTGAACAGGGGCTGCGGTATCGTGATGGTCGTGTACTTTCTTGGTGTGGTGAGTTTGTCTGCCATGCGATTTCCTTGTATTATAATGTTATAACATTAAGATATATAAGGCTTTGGATTGACGGGCTTTGTTAATAGCGGAATTCTTTGCGTAGAGGAGACTTCCATTAACTGGGACCTGAAAGCATAGGTTTTTAAGGCTGATTTTGGTCTTTATCTCGCGACCGGTGTAGATATGTACTATGGGGAGAGGCAAAGGCTAAGGCAGATGCAGAAGCTCCTGGAGAGGTTTGCCTATATCTCCATACTCACCGATTCCCTCATCGCTGCGTCGACGTACCTTGTGATGCAGAGCTATGCTTATTCATCCTCGCTCCTCATGATGACCGATTACCTCGACCTGCTCGAGGTGATAATCGCGGCGGGAATAATCGTGACGATACTTGCGCTAAGGTACTACAAGAGCACGCTCACAAAACTTCACCTCTACTTCGCAAGGCGCATGTACAGGGGAGACCTCAGGCTGCTTGGCGTAGAGACGATCTAGCCAGACCTTTGGTCTCCTGCAACCTTGCCGTGTGGCTTGTCAGCCAAGTGTGTATCATGTTGAATTTCTTGCCCCAATCTTTGACATGAATATTCCAATAAACGGATTATAGAAAAGCCTTTTAAA
>JAJYXH010000091.1 GCA_021791075.1 Microcaldota archaeon | reverse complement strand
ATGTTCGTTCCGGGGAAGACGTGCAGCGTCAGGGTATCCGGGAGGAATGGCTACTCGATCTACGGGTGCAGGTGCGGCGCCGAGAGGAAGGTGTTCTATAAAAGCAGGGCAGTGTGAAACAATAAATTTTAATATGTGATTTTACACCGGTCTCGTATCTTGAATATCAATTGCTCTGGAAATGTGCGGTCAGAAGAAAGCACAAATGCGACAACAAGAAACTTTTGGTTGCTTTTATCATGTGTAGTTCCAGATTCATCAATGAAAATGAACATTTATCTCAACCAGGCCGAGTTCATCACAAAACAGGTCCATTAATCTACAGTACACAAATGTTTATATATTTTACTTAAGTAAAAGATAAAGTACTTAAGTAAAATGTGATGGGATGAACAAAACAGGAAAATGGAAAGACCTCGTTGTGAGATGGGCAAGGATGCCCCTTCTGGCAGTCCTTGTACTAGGACTATTCGAAAGGGCGGCAAGCGCAACTGCCGTATCTCTTGACATAGTGGGAACGTTGACTTCCGTACAGGGAATATTGATGCACGTGGGTCCTGTTCTAAGCGCCGTTCTCTTCATAGTTGCAGGGATATTCTATGCGCTAGGGCAACTCTTCCCGTCGTACAAGCGTGCATCGCTCCACACCATGGCGCTTGACATGATAGTCGGTGCCGTGATAGTCGCCGTGCTCTCCGTTACGGCAAACAGCTTCGCACTCGCATCAACGAATCTGCTCTCGAACTTCACGTCAAACACGCTGTGAGACCATGCAGTACCTGCCGTTCGGCCAATACGGATTCAGCATAGCCATATCGGCGATAGGCATAATGCTTGCGATAAGCGGCATCTCGCTTGGCCTTGGATATGCTACGAACGAGAAGAGATTCAAGGAGTTTGGGAGGAACGAGCTCTACCAGTCGATAATCAATGGGGCCATAGTGGGCGGCATGATAGCCCTATTCTCGCAGAGCGGTCTCGTGAATCTTGCCATAAACCAGCTTACAGTATCAAATTCAACGAGCATGCAGTGCCCCACCGCCTTGGCCCAGAACGCGGCGATATGCCTTGCATACAACTATCTCATGGGGTCAGGCTATGCCATGGCAGGCGTATACCACTCCTCAATCCTCTCAACATCGACCCTGCTGCTCACCGGACTGCTTGCGCTCAACGGCGCCATAGGCGCAATAGCCTCGATAAAGATAAGCCTGGAGGTGATCACGGTCTCGTTCTCCTATATGCTCAATCCCATCCTCTCCGAGATACAGTACGTGATCAAGATCCTGAGCACGATAGCCATAGGCTCTGTGGTGCAGGGATCGGTGCTCCTCTTTGTGGCTGCAAGCGCAGTGACAGTGATCCTCCCCTCCGGAATAATACTGAGATCTCTCTATCCCACGCGCAAGCTAGGCGGCTTTCTGATGGCAGCTGCGATAGGCCTGTACGTTGTCTTCCCGCTCTCGTACGTCTTCGATGCCACCATAGCCTCGTCATACAGCTCGCAGATAGACCTCAACAGCATAACACAGCTGAACAGCACCACGGCAGGCGCCTCGGCCAGCATATCCGGGAGCCTCTCCGCATACACTCCGAACTCGCTTGCCCACAGCTCCTCGTCACTGCTCGCCCCAATAAAATCCATAATCTCCGGATTCGCAGGACTGCTCAACGAGCTGCTTCAGGGCCTGGCATACCTTATCGTCTACACGTTCGTGCTCCCTGCATTCAGCCTGATCATAACAGGAATAGCCATAAGGGAGTTTGCTGGTGTCCTGGGCTCAGAGGCGTCATTCGGAAAGTTCAAACTGATGTGATACGGTGGAGGAACACACATTAAGGAATCGACTATACGCGTACCTCTTCTACGGACTGGCAGCCCTCGCCCTGGCCTCAAGCCTCTTCTTCTACAACGCGTACCTGCTCGCATTCTCTATCGTGCTGATGCTGCTCTCCGCGGTCTACTACAACTCCGGCCACATAATAAACAACATACTGCTCAAGAGGTCCCTGATAATCGAGACCTATAACGGATACTCGCTCTCCGACGACCTGTGCTCAGCGGTGAAGATGATGGGCGATGGAAACTACTCGGTATCTATGGCCACGCTCAGGCTCAACAGGGGCGCCGAGGCCGAGAGCTCCAAGGTCCTCTCCCTTCTCGAGGGGCTGGACCAGCCGTTCGAGTTCATCATCCAGCTCAGGGAGGTGAACAAGAAGGCACTGCTCGAATCGCTTGAGACAAAGAGGCGCATGAAGGAGATCGCATTCAACAGGATCACCGGATCTTACGACAAGGCCAACGAGCTCAAGAGGGAGATATCGGTGATAGAGCAGGAGATCGGTAACATACGCGGCAACGGAAAGGCCCTCGAGGTGCTAATCCGGCTGAAGTCCACCTCGGTCTCGGTAGACAAGTCCGAGGCTGCAAGGTCCTCAGCGAGAAACATCGAGCACATCGCGAACTCGTTCTCCACAATGCTCAACACCTCTTGCGAGATCCTGAAGGGCGAGGCGCTCCTGTCGGCTCTTGAGGTGTCATAATGGATCCGCAACTTAGCAGCTCATCGGAGCTCTCCAAGCTGGTCATTCTCCCACGGATAGACGAACAGGCCCTGGAGAGCATAAAGCTAAGGTCCGGGCACGGGATATTCATAGGCAACACGCGCCGTTACTCGCTTCCCTTCTTCCTGAGCTTCGGGGACCTCATGAACCCGCACATATTCATAACCGGCATAACAGGCAGCGGGAAGACATACCTCGCCAAGAGCCTGATGCTCAAGCTCTACGCAATTCTCGAATGCATCGTGATAGTGATAGACTTCACCGGAGAGTACGCCGAGCTCGCGCGCCTGTTCTCAAACGGCAGCTCGCCAACCGGGGAGGTGGAGAAGAGGATCGAGGAGGGCGCGGAGTGCATAACGTACATCAATCTCAGCAAGCTTGAGGAGCAAGAAAAGGTAGATGCCGCGGTAGGTGTCCTCGACATTGTGGCAAGGAAGATGCGCAGGCGCGGGTACAGGGAGGGCAACAGGCGGATATTCGTGGTTCTCGACGAGGCCTGGAAGCTGATCGGACGGGGAGGCCCGCTTGAGGTGATGATAAGGGAGGGGAGGAAGTACGGGGTCGGAATGGTGATCGCATCGCAGCTGGTGGGGGATATCGACGCCCCGTTCCTGAGCAACATGGCAACGGTCTTCGTCTTTAGGGTTCAGGACAAGCAGTCCCTCGAGGTCCTCTCAAAGAACTACTGCCTACGGCCCGGGCAATCCGATGCGATCCAGAACCTGGAAGTCGGAAGCTGCTTTGTGGTGCAGCTTAACAGGTCAAACATACGCGACTCATTCCAGATATCGCGCGTTATCGGGGTCAGGATGCGCGATCTCATAAGGATACTAATGGGGGAGGACATGAACGTTGAGATTACTTCTGAAGAATTTGATGGCATGGTAAGGCGCCTGTGCGACGACGGCCACAGGAGGGAGATATCCACAAGGGCGAAGGAGCAGGGATATCTGAGGCTCGATGGCCTTGTCAGGGACCTGATCCTGGCCGGGGCGGACAGGAGAAAGATACTGAAGTCCCTTAAGGAGATCGGGATAGACGAGAGCGATATAGCCGACGCATTCTCCAGCGCCGTGAAGGGCCTTGGTAGTTTAAATGAGTGAAAACGAATCCGGATATCTCTCAAGCAGGATTCCCGTCCGCGCAAAGCTACTTACGAGCATGGCATCCGTGAAAAGCCATATGAAGGCATATCCGCACATGAACCTCCTCAAGCGCGGCAGCACGCTGAAGTACATGATAGAGGAGGGTGAGGGAAGCAGCAAGTTCTATCTCGTCACGTTTGAGAGCAAGAGCGTATCGCTGGAACTCTTTTCCAAGGTCTCGCCCCTATACTTGATGCCGGAGGCCCTGCTCCGCACGCTCAGCATAATGGCGATGGTCTCCTCGGACTACGACTTCGACGCAAAATCCCTCTTTCCCTATCTTACCGAGGTTCTTGCGTCACAGGGCATAAGGTACTGCATAGAGCGCCTCGACTCCGGTCGCGTTGCCAGTCCAGGAGACCTGATACTTGCCAAGAGGATAAGCAGTCTTCTAAACAGCAACTCCGCAGTCACAAAAGAGCTCGATGCAACAAAGTCGAAGCTCTTCCGGATGACAGCGTTTTTCATAATCAGCAGGTACGGCTACTCGGCCAGCATAGACCAGGTCTGCAGAGATACCGGAATGTCAGGCGCCGAGATTGAGGGCGTGCTAAACTATATGCCCGAGATAGGATACAAATCGATCATGTCAAACAGGGACAGATTCAGTCTGGTGAGGGTCTGAGCGCAGAGTTCTTCAGCTATATGCTTCAATTTCTGCCGATACCGGTAGGCGGCGCCTTGATGCTGGCCCTTAAGTCTCTCAGAGTCGGCAGCAGCAGAGTGAGGATAGATACGTCGGCCAAAGACCCCGGGCCGGATAAGAAGGGCGAAGAGTTGCCGACAGTGATCGAAGCCGAAGAGAGAGTGACGTCCTATCACGGTCTCGAGCTGAGTGCGTCATCAAAGCGTGCACTCGCAGAGGACTCCATAGCATTCGCCGGCACTCCCGATCAGGCGACTTCATGGAAGGGCTACATATGCCATGCTGATGATTCCGCAAGGGCGATATTCGATCAGATGGTAAGGGAGACACTGATAGTGAACTGCATCTTCAACCCCGATCGGCGATCCGACTACACGGAGCACGTTGCATTCTCAAGGCTTGGTATTGCCGAGATCGGCCGTCTTCCCCGGGCGAGATCAAGATGGGAAGGTCCCCGCCCCCTGCAGCTCTTCGTAAGGAACGGATCAGAGTTCCTATCAGACCTTATGGTCATAGGAAGAAGGTCCGGCCTCCTTCTTGCTTACATGGCTGATTCACGCCTTGATCTTATCGGTGTCGGAAATGAACTACATAGGAAGTACGATTGAGCTGCTGCTTACTGCCAGCGCGATAGGATCTATCGCGGCAATAGACATCATCCTGGCAAAGTACCTTATAAGCGGAGGCGACTTATCCAGAGGCATTCTACAGAAGTCCACGGGACTCATAGCGCTATTCTTCATAATCCTGGCAATAAAGTCGGCGATCTGATGAAGCTCTCTAGCATATACAAGTCAGGCATCTCGGTAAACGGTTACGTTGGAATGGTCATATTCTGCCTGGGGGTAAGCTCCCTGGTATTTGCGGTATGCATATCCGCCGAAGCCAGCCTATCCATATCAGTGGCGCTGTCACTGGTGTCATCAGTGGCAGTATTCCTTACGGCAAAGAGGCGTAACATGACTGAGTACCATGCACAGATAGTCGCCCTCGCCATGATCAACCTGATAATCGCCTCGCTTCTCTTCGTCTCCACAAAAGGGCTGGCCTTATGAAGTCTATCACGACGCTTGAAGTCCTCTCGATCCCGTCGGGACTGGATCCCAGAAAGTTAGTGGATACGATGCTGGGATCTCAGTTCATGCTCTGCCATGATCTCCCAGATTCAAGGACCTTCATAATAACCGAATCAGATGACGCAATGCCAAGGCTCTCGGCATGCATGCCGGGGCTTAAGCTTCGCAGAGCAGAGCCTGCCATGCGCCTGTTCAGCAACGCGACCTACATGACAGGAGTCATTAACGCGGGCAAGATCAGGGAAGGGGAATCCCCTCCCATACTGAGGGATATTTATGACATATTCAGTGGAAGCAGCGCCGGCCTGCTCATATCATTCTCGCCTATCACGCCAAAAGCAGTGAAAGAGATAAGGCGAAGGGTCGAGGAGGCGGCAAGCAAGAAGACGTTGAGGCTTACGAAGAGCTTCGGCAACAAGGCCGGCGCCTCTAACTCCTCAGATTCCGTACAGATGGAGCTCTTTTACGGCTCCGACGAGCAGCAGGTTCTCCTGTCGCTGATCCAGATGCTCACCGAGATATCGCTCAGCAACGGCACGTGCTACAAGGTCTCATTCATAGCCTACGGCGACTCCGCTTCGGCAGTAGTAAATTACGTAAAGTCTAGGGTTCTGGTGCTTGAGGAGAGAAGGCTAAAAGAGGACATGCTGGAGGGAATCTATGAATTCTCGAAGAGGGCGGAGGCCATGCCGCTCCCGTACAGCTCCGCATCGAGGCTTATCGAATTTTCCCCTAGGATTGCCCGCGAGACGCTTGTCGGTAGCAGATATCATTGCGCGGACGGAAGCGTTGAGATAGGCGATTATCTCGCCGGGTCCGTCGCGTCGACCAACGAGAAGGTAAGCCTCGACCCGCGCGTATTCAATCTGGGAACGGTGATATCCGGAGTTCCCGGGACCGGCAAGACGAACGTAGCGATGAATATGGTGGATCAGATCAGAAAGGGCTCCAATTCAAAGATTGTCGTCATATCGCCTACCAGCGAATGGAACCAGTTAGGGGTCGGGCTCGGGGCGAAGGTGATAAGACTCTACAGTTCCGAGGTCAGGTTCAATCTGTTCAAGTGCGATTCGCGAATAAACATAGAGCGATTCTACGAAAACCTTTCCATGCTTCTCGCCTCTGCCTCAAATGCCGGCCCATATAAGAACTCCATGGAGAAGAGTCTTCTATATGCGTTCCAGAAGGCATATTCGTCTACTAGAGCCCCGGATCCGATAGATGTCTACGAAGAGATAGAGAATGCCGTTGCAGAGCAGCATGGCAAGAGGGTCGGCGCAAGCGTACGGTACACAAAGCATGGTGAGAACATAATGGCCGGCCTTGAGAACCTGAGGCTGATGCTATTCAAGGAGCAGTTCGCCTATCAGGACGGAATCGACTTCGCCAGGCTGATAGATGAAGGGGCGGTCTTCGACCTTTCCGAAGTAAGCAACAACATGAAGCCGTTCTTCTACGCGCTGATACTGAACCAGGTATACAGCATTGCAGACTCATTCGACGAGATGGGGAACGAGAGCCTCAGGCTGGCAATCTGCCTGGAGGAGGCGCAACTTGTCTTTGGGGAAGACGATCAGTCAGCGGCGACGATGGACCTGAAGCAGAGAATACAGGACTTCAGGAAGAAGGGAATAGGGCTGTTCCTCATAACGCACAACATAACGGAGATAAGCATAGGGATAAGGCGGCTATGTCAGATCAAGCTCTACTTCAGGCAGAGTTCCGACACCGCAAGGTATGCCTGCAGCGACCTGCTCTTCACCGGAGAGGAAGAGGACACGATAAGGGACAAGCTGAAGTCGCTCGACCAGGGCGTATGCGCCCTGAGCTACATCACGATAGAGGACTCGGCCAGGATTCCGCGCAAGTCGATATTCGTTAAGGCATCACAGTATCTTCCCGCATCGCAAAAGGCCTGGGGATCGAAACCCAACAGCTCACCCAATGCCTGTGCGACGGTGACAATCACCGATTCCGACCTCAAGCCGAAGGCTCATGTCAAGGTGGCAGTTTTCTACATTGGCGAGATGGTCTACCAGGGAGAAACTGATGATAACGGACTCGTTGAGGTAAAGAGCACGCTTCCCAACAGGCCATACAAGATGCATGTATTCGGGGCAAAAAAGAAGGATACGCGGATATTCGGGATAATCGGAGGCAAATCAAATGCGATACGGTTCTAATGCTTCTAAAGGCCCAAACAAATATTTAAATATACGTTTAAACATATGTTTACTTGGTGCTATGTCGAAGACTATAACAATCAAGAACACGGTTTACGATAAACTGGTAAAGATAAAGAAGGGCGGGGAAAGTTTCAGTGACCTTTTCAGCAGGCTGATGGAGGAAGAGAGATCCATTGAAGTGTTAACCAGATTGAGGGGAAGCGTGGAATTTAAGGACAAGGCAAAGATACTGGCAGAGATAAGAACAAAGCGCGCGGAGAGGAGAAGATGATAATCATAGATACCGACGTCCTTATAGAGATCCTGGACAAGAAGTCCTCTTTCGGCGAGACCGCCTTGAAAAGGATAAGGGAGAGCATGGAGCCTTCTTTTATAACATCGATAACCCTGCATGAGATGCTATACGGCCAGATGAAGCATTCAAAAGACCTAAATGAAGTTCTCGCCTTGCCGGTTCTAAGCTACACTAAAGAAGATGCTAAGACGTCTGCGCTACTCGAAGTGAAAGCAGAGTCAAAGGGAAAGAGGGTGTCGAGAACTGACTCTATGATTGCAGCAATCGCAATAAACTACGGGGCCATGCTCTACACCAATAATACAAAGGATTTCAATTGCTTTGATGGATTAACACTATTCTAATTGCTCTTCGGTTCGAAAACACTTCTGATTGTTATATCTCACGGCGTAATAATATCTAAAGGTAAAAACAAATATTTAAATATGTGAATATGTAAATATACTTATATGTCAAAGACGATCACGATAAGCGTAGATGAGGATACTGACAAGAAGATCAGGAGATATGCGATGGAAGTGTATGGCAATAAGAAAGGGGCGCTGCAAAAGGCGTACAAAGATGCTGTTGATATGCTTACTGCGGCCGAAGAACAAGAAGAGATCAGGAGTGCAGCCCTAAAGAGGCTTGAAAAAGGCGTAAAAAGCAATAAGAAGTGGAAATTTAGCCGTGATGAGTTGTATGAAAGGTAAGATCTTCTTCGATAGCAATATCCTAATCTATGCATATACGCATGGTGAGCCAGCGAAGTGTGAGAAGTCTAAAGATCTATTAAGGCGGGCATTCGAGGGAGAGATCGAGGCAACAATCTCAAATCAGGTAATCGGAGAGTTATCAAGGGCGCTTATTACTAAATTCGATGTCTCGGTATCTGAGATCGAATCAATAATAGATGACCTTAATCGCTATATCGGTTTAAACAAAGTAAGTTATGGCCCGGAGACAATTAAGACTGCAGTCAGATACAGCGACGCATATGGGGTACCTTTCTGGGATTCGGTAATAGCTGCTACAATGAAAGAAAACGGCATAATCGAGATAATTACTGAGAATGACAGGGATTTTAGGGATATACCAGAAATTCAAGTAACAAATCCGTTCAAGCACTAAGCCTACCATCTATTATCGACAAGCCTCTTCTGATTGCGCGCCCTCCTCAGAAGCGTGCTGTTCTTTATCCACTCGCTTACAGGTATGACCATCTTTTCAGATACAAAACTTAGCGCCTGGTCAAGGGTATCAAAGTTGGCCGGTTCAGTCCTCAGCGTCTC
>JAJYXH010000024.1 GCA_021791075.1 Microcaldota archaeon | reverse complement strand
GGGGCGGAAACGGGGGTAGGAGCGGACTGAAGGAGATAATCTCCGATTTGAGGTCGGACGAGGGCAGCATAATCATGCGCGAGACAAGGCGTTAGTCGTCACTTCAGCTTTGAGATAGCGGAATCGGCGCCGCTTACTATCCTGAGCTGCTTGAGGGAGCTGTTGAGCGAGGACATGAGGGCCATCGCGTCGTTCGCCTCGACAACTATCGATATTACCCCCTTCTTCTCGGAGATCTTGACGCTGCTCCTCTTGTAATCTAGCGTCTTTTCTATTACTCCGAGATAATCCCTGGCGCCCTTGCCGAGCTCTATCCGTATCGTAGCGCGGTGCACCCGCATCACACTCTTACGATATGCCGCTGGCTCGACCTTACGCTCGGCCTGTTGATCCTCGTGCCGAAGCCCTTCATCCTCATTCCCCTGTGCTTTATCCCTGAGCTTGTGAGGCCGCGGTACGCCCTTCCCATATGGTTTATGATGTTGGCGTACTGGGGATCGTTCATTATTGCAGGATGTGACCGGTCAAGAAGTATCGTCTCGAAGAACTTGTACTGTCCGTCCTCTCCGACGTAGTAGGAGTTGAGTACCTCGCAGTTTGAGAACCTTCTTGCGGCCCTCTCCTCGGCGATAGACTGAAGCGACTTGACGAGTGCGAAGAACCTTCCGCTCTTCGAGGGTTTCCTTCCTCCCCTCGGCTTTATCCTCTTTCTTAGCCCCTTCTCTACCTTGACCCTTGCGATTATCACTCCCTCCTTTGCCTTGTAGCCGAGCTTCCTCGCCCTGGCTATGTTTGTCGGGTGCCGGACCCTCTCGACGGCAGCGCCCTCGCGCCACTCGGAGACCCTCCTCTTGAGTATCTCGTCCCTGGCCTTGTACTCATTCTGAAATGTCTTCTCTACGTACTTGTAAGATCCCATATCTTCACCGTTCATGAGGTGCTGTGCCTCTCATCCTTATCTGACAAAACAAAAGACGTACCTGGCACGACTTCACTATTGTTATATCTGCAAAACCTTTTAATACTTTCTCGGCAGACGCACTCGCCCATCTCAGCTGATGCCAAGGAGCTTTGCATGACCCTTCAGGTAGAGGTATGCCCCGACATATATCGGGACCTTTATCTCGCCGCCGTAGGGCCCGTACTTCTGGCCGTTCATCTCCAGGGCGTAGCTTGACTCGGCCTTGATCTTCACCATCTCGCCGCGGAACGCTATCGCGTCCCTCATCGGCTCGAAGCGCTCGAGTTCGGAGACCGACCCCACGACCCTTGCCACCAGGCCGGTCTCCCCGTGTATCGTATTCGGGAGCCTGATCAGGTGAGAGGTGTCGTTAGTCACGTTCCTGTCTATCCTGTCGCTCTGCTTTATCGTCTGGTTCTCGATTATCTTCCTCCAGAAGTCGGCCTTGTTCTTTATGTAGACCATATCCCAGTTCCCGTTGTTGAGGCCCAGCTCTACAAGGGCCTTCTTCTTCACCAGCATGTTTGCCGTAGGCTTGTCTATTCCGAGTGCCATCAGCGCCTCCGGGCCCTTGTTAAGGTCTGAGAGGAGCCTCCTTGCCATCTTTCCCCTCCAGCCCTTGTCCGTGGGCTTCGGTCCGGTGAGCGGCTTGCCACGCATCCCGAGTGTCGGGAAGAACTCCTGCATCTCTATCCCCACCCCTGCTATGTAGTTCGTTATCTCCCTTCTCGCAGCCGAGTCCAGTCTCAGTACCGCATCGTTCTTTACGTGGACATGATATCCCCTGTTGCCGCTGAAGTTTATCATTATCTCTCCGGGCGAGAACCCGAAGTCAGGGATCAGAAAGTCCTCGACGAGCTTTGCGGTCTCGGCCTTCACCTCCTTCAGGCAGTTGCTGCATATCCATGACTTGCCGTGGACCTTCTGGCATGCGAGGTTCATGTCCGTAACGTCAAGGTCGAAGACGAGCTCCGCGCCGATCCAGCCCTTGTTCTCCATTGGCCTTCCAGACGGGAACCTGTAATATGATGACGAGTACGAGACATATGGCGGCGCCTCGTTTACCAGATATCTCTTCAGCTCGTCGTTGTTCCTGAATGAGAGATGCCTGAACGCGATCTTTCTCTCGAAGTTGCCTACGCCGAACTCGCGCTCGTCGGGCTTGTCCGGAGCGACGTTCTGCGACCTCCTTGAGTAATAATCTGAGATGAGCTTCTTTACGAACCTCATTCCCTCCTCGTCCAGCATGAGCACCAGTCCCTATACCTTACTTTTGGTATCTGGTTTTTATATATTAGCGGAGATAGTTAAGCGGAGGGGATTTCATGGATAATGAGGCGTTAGTGTGAATCAAGACATCTTCAGGTCGTATGATATAAGGGGCATCTACCCCATCGATATAGACGAGGCATTTGCCGAGAAGGTAGGTAAGGCCTTCGGCAGTTACATAGGTAGCGGAAAGAAGGTACTTGTGGGAAGAGACATACGGAAGAGCAGCCCGTCCCTCTCCGAGCGTCTGATAAAGGGAGTGGAGAGCCAGGGGCTTGAGATAACGTACGCGGGAGTCATACCTACGCCGGTCCTCTACTTTGCTGTCTCGCACTACAAGCTCGATGGCGGCATAACGGTAAGCGCAAGCCACAACCCCCCGGAATGGAACGGCTTCAAGGTTACGAGGGAGAATGCGCACGTGATAGGGCTCGGGTCGGGGCTTGAGAGAATACGGGACATGGTCGTCGAGAACAGATTTGAGCAGGGCGGCAATGGCAGGAGGATAGACAGGAGCAAGGAGATAATGAGGGACTACCTGGACTTCCTCTCGGGCAAGGTCGCACGGCTTGATGGGGTGAGGATCGGCATTGACCCAGGAAACGGGGCGTACTCGGGGATAGCGTCGGAGACCTTCAGGGGCAAGGGCGCGGAGGTATTTGCGATAAACGACGTTCCGGACGGGACTTTTCCATCCAGGTCGCCGGAGCCAAAGGAATCGACTATAGGAGAGCTCATAGAGCTCGTGAAGTCTGAGGGTCTCGATTTGGGGGTTGCATTTGACGGTGACGGGGATCGGGCTCTCGTGGTATCTGACACTGGAGAGGTCCTGGGAGGCGACGTGCTTCTTGCCCTATTTGTAAAGATGTACCTGAACAGCGGCGAGAAGGTTGCATACGAGGTCTCGTGCTCGATGGTTGTAGAGGACATGATAAAGGAGAAGGGAGGCGTGGCGCTGCTGACCAAGGTCGGCCATTCCCACTTCAAGGACGCGATGAAGGACCAGAATGGCAGATTCGGCGGCGAGATATCGGGTCACATGTACTATCAGGAGTTATACGGTAACGACGACGGACTGTTTACCGCGCTCAAGGCTGCCGAGATGATATCGAAGAGCGGGAAGAGGCTCTCGGAATTGATAGCGGCAATGCCAAGATATGTAAATGCTTTCGAGGAGTATGATGCCGAGGACGCGATCAAGTTCAAGGTCATGGAGAGGATCACTGCCGACCTCTCGGAAGGGAGCGACAATGTGATAACGTTCGAGGGCGTAAAGGAGATAACGCCTGCAGGCTGGTTCCTCTTAAGGGTATCGAACACTACGCCCAAGATAAAGTGCAGGGTCGAGGCGAAGAACGCAAAGGACCTCGAGAAGCTCGCGGAGAAGGCAAGGGAGGAGTTCTCGGCAGCCTACGGGAGCATAAAAGGAGGAGGTTAGAGACTTATGGAGTTTCTCGACGAACTTCGCTCTCTGAAGGATCAGATAAGGTTTAATGGTAGATTTGAGATTCCTGAAGGTACGAAGAATGTCGTCATAGCGGGCATGGGAGGATCAGGCATAGTCGGAAGGATCTTCTCTGAGCTATACTCTGAAATTCCGGTGTCCATAGTGGACGACTATAGGGCTCCGGACTTCGTTGGGAAGGAGACGCTCTACATAGCGATAAGCTACTCCGGGAACACGGAGGAGACGATAGACTCGGTAAATGATGCGAAGGCGAAGGGAGCGATAACTTTAGCGATAACATCGGGAGGGAAGCTCGCGAAGCTTGCAGACAAGACGGTGGTAATTCCCAAGGGCCTTAACCCGAGGTCTGCGCTGGGATACATGCTTGCACCACTCGCCACATCTTTTGGAATTGCCGGGGATAAGGAGATAGACGAGGCATACAAGCTGCTAAATGAGCTGGACGAGAATAACGAGGCAGAGAAGGGCATTGCAAGAGAGATATACTCGAATGAGTCGATACCCGTAATATACGGGATCGCGCCTTACAAGGCGGTGGCCTACAGATGGAAGACGCAGTTCAGCGAGAATGCAAAGGTGCTTGCCTATTCGAGCAGCTTCCCTGAGCTGAACCACAACGACACCATGTCGCTTGATGGAACGTACAGGAAGGGGGAGTTCTACTTCATGGCGTTCACCGACGGAGAGAACCCCAAGGTTGAGAGGAGGATAGGTATAACGGAGAACCTGACCGGGATAGGTCTTAGAAGGATCAATGCGAAGGGCACCTCTGCATTTGCGAGGATGATGTGGCTCGTGCACGAAGGTGATTACATAACCTTCCATCTTGCAGTGCTCAGGGGAAAGAATCCTGCAAACGTCGCCATAATAGAGCAGCTGAAGAAGGAGCTGGGAAAGCAGATATAACTCTTGTCATCGCTAACAGTTCATGGCCAGACTCGCGGATTCATTCTCATTTGTAATACGGCCAAAGCCGCCGTACGACTTCAAGCTCACGGTAAAGAAGCCGGCCGGATGGTCGCTCTTCACCCCTTTTGAGATCTATGCGGGCACCTTATGGACCGCAACGTACCTTGACGGCACGTTTGCCGGGATAAGGCTCGGGTCTTCCGGGACGGTGAACAGGCCGGTCGTGAATGCAAGAATCTTCGTGAAAGGGAAGGTGACACGGCAGAAACATGCTGAGATGGAGAGGCTCCTGGCAAGGACGATAGGCGCAGACCAGGATCTCTCCGGGTTCTACAGCATGGCCAGGAAGGACAAGATACTGAAGCACACTATAGACGATCTCTACGGGATGCACGATACGTTCTCGAGCACGATCTTCTCGGATGCCGTGCTCGCCATTCTGCTGCAGATGGCGCCGCTCAGGAGGAGCAATGAGATGACGTCGAGTTTCATTACGAACTACGGCGAGCTTGCCGAGTTCGACGAACGGAAGATCCGCGCATGGCCAGTCCCGAAAAGGGTCTGTACGATTACCGCACAGTAGCTTGCAAAGAGATGCAAGGTGGGTTACAGGGCAAAGAGCATAGTCAGGCTTGCGAAGAAGATGGCATATGGGGACTTCCCATCCGCAGAGGAACTAGAGGAGATGACCGCAGAGGAGTCAAAGGAGAAGCTGATGGAGCTTCCCGAGATAGGCGACTACTCGTCAGACATAATAAATCCCCACGGCGGATTCCCGATCGACGTCTGGTCTGTGGAGATCTTCGGAAAGCTTCTCTTCGGAAGGGAGCCGAAGAACAACCGTGACGCGATAGAGAGGGTGAAGGCGGCGGGCATGAAGAGATGGGGCACCTTCTCTTGGATGGCATTCTTCTACGTCGTGCAGGATCTTGGGAGACTCTCGAAGAAGCTCGGCGTCAGCCTCAGGCTCTCCTAGAGATTAATAAAGAAGTTCACGATAATCTGAATAGGTGATTTGATAATAGCACTTGGAGTTGCTGCGCATCCTGACGATCTCGACTTCGGAGCATCCGGAACATTCGCAAAGTGGGCTAAGGAAGGGGCCGAGTGCTATTACCTGATCTGCACAAACGGATGCAAAGGCTCCGACGATCCGAAGATGACGGAGAAGAAGCTCTCGCAGATCAGGATGAGGGAGCAGAGGGAGGCCGGGAAGGTGCTGGGTCTGAAGGGTGTCTTCTTTCTGAACCATAACGACACAGAGTTGGTTGCCGACCTTGGATTGAAGAAGGAGATCGTCAGATTCATAAGGAGGTTGAAGCCGGACATAGTAGTAACTCTTGACCCAACTTTCGTATACTCAAAACGCGGATACATAAACCACACCGACCATCGTGCTGCAGGGCAGGCGGCACTCGATGCGGTGTACCCATTGTCACGCGACAGGCTGACCTTCAAGGAGCTCGAGAAGGAGGGATTGAGGCCGCACAAGGTGAGTACAATCTACCTTACAAGTTTCGAGAACGCCGACGAGGTGGTGGACATAACCGGGACAATGGGATTGAAGGAGAAGGCCCTGCTCTGCCATAAGAGCCAGATATCGGAAGATTCATTGGGATGGATAAGGAAGAGGGCGAGAGCCATAGGAAAGGGGAGGGGATACAGATACGCAGAGGCATTCGTCAAGCTGGAGATGTGGAGATGACGCTCAATATTTTCAATCCGGCTAGCCGCAAGGTTGAGGAGTTTAGGCCTTTGGATGACGAAAAGGTAAGGATCTATGTCTGCGGAATAACGCCTTACGATACCACTCACCTCGGACACGCATTCACATACATCTTCTTCGATGCCCTCGTACGCTACCTTGATTTCAAGGGCTTCGACGTCACCTATACACAGAACGTGACCGACATAGACGATGATATTCTCAGAAAGTCCAAGGAGGCCGGAGTGGATTGGAGGGAGTTTGGGGAGAGGTGGACCAGCGTATATCTCAGGGACATGGGCAGGCTCAACGCAATCAGGCCGACCCATTACGTCAAGGCAACCGGATCAATCAAGACCATGGTAAGGATAATCTCGAGGCTGCTTGAAAACGGATTTGCGTACAGGAGCGGTGGAAACGTCTATTTTGAAGTCAAGAAGTTTCCTGATTACGGAAAGCTCTCGCATTTTAACCGCAAGCAGATGGAACTCCTACTAAGGGAGAGGGGAGGGAATCCGGATGATCCGAACAAGAGGTCTGGCCTTGATTTCATACTCTGGCAGAGGCAGGAGAGGGGCGAGCCTTCATGGCCGACGCCGTTCGGCAGAGGAAGGCCGGGATGGCACATCGAGTGCTCCGCCATGATAAACAAGTATCTTGGAGACCAGATAGACATACATGGAGGCGGAAGGGATCTCATATTTCCGCATCATGAGAGTGAGATAGCGCAATCGGAGAGCTTCACCGGAAGGAAGCCGTTCGTAAGGCACTTCATGCATACGGCCATGGTCATGTACATGGGAGAGAAGATGTCAAAGTCACTGGGCAATCTTGTCCTTGTATCAGACTTGCTGGAAAAACACTCGCCGAATGCCATAAGGTGGATGCTTCTCTCGCACCATTACCGTACGATATGGGAGTACGATCCCGAAGAGCTTGACAAGGGAGAGGCTTATGCAAAGAAGTTGGATAAGGCGATTGCAAAGACGGGAAGAGCGGGAAGCGGTGCCGCCGATCCTTCGTTACTCGGAAGGTTCACTGCAGTGATGGACAATGACCTTGATACGCCGCGGGCCCTGGGGATGCTCGGAACCCTGGTAGATGAGGGGAAGGATGCGGCCACGATAAGGAAGATCGCTCTCACTCTTGGATTCGTAGTCTGAGAGGAGGTCATGAGCGCCTGATCGGGGAGCGCAGTAACCGAAGTCCTATCACGATAAGCCAGAGGATCAGAGGTGCTACCACAAGCCTCTCCATTCCCCCGAAACCGAAGCCAGGTCCGCTTGTGTTCCAGACTATGTGGACGCCGAGGATAGGGAGCATGAATATCAGCAGTGTTGCTATTGAGAAGAGTCCGCTGACGATGCTGTATGCGGAGTAGAGTCCCCACTCCTTCCTTGAGCGCATGGCGAGCCCGAGGATCAGCATCAGGAGGCCGGCGGACCAGAACGAGATGAGCGCAAAGTCGCTGTGGACGGCAAGGATGGTATTCTCAGGAACGAGAGCCACGCCCATGCTGCCGAGCGCCGCAAGGACAACGAAGAGAAGTCCGAGGCGATAGAGTGATGCCTTACCGAAGACGTTCCCGACAAGCAGCAGGGAGATTATTATTATGACTCCGAAGAGCGCGAGAGAGTAGTTGAAGACCGGCCACAAGGTCGATGCTAAGGTATTGCCGAGATCGCTGATCGGATTTGTGAGCATGTTGTAGCATGATACCGTGCAGGGAAATGCGAGCTGCGTGATGGTCATTCCGGCAAGAAACTCTATGCTCCCGATGATCATGAGAATCGCGCCGTAGCGCAAAGCCTTTGATCCCATATCGCTTGAATTTCTGGCCATAGACGAAGTCTGGTATCGCATCACAAGATTAAAAAGAGCTACGTTAGCTTTATAAGCGCTTGTAGAGATATAGGAGAGGCTTGGGTGTTTATGGATGGCTGATGCTGACTGGCGCAAGCTGCTTACAGAGTGCCTCGACTCAACCATAGTAGGGTCGCTCGCCACGGTTGACGATCTCGGACCATGATCCTGCCCGATCTACTTCATATACGACAAGGACTTCAACATCTACTTCATCTCAAATGAGGTGTCCAGGCACATACTTAACATAAGGGAAAATCCGAGAGTCGGCATCTCCATATACGACCCGCAGAAGGCAGTAAAGAACGTGCAGCTTGGCGTTGAGATACGCGGAGTCGCGAGCGAGGTCCCGGAGGAGAAGATAGATCAGGTATACAGCGAGAGAGAGAAGAGGGTCACCAGGGTCTCCATCTTCGAGCCGGAAGGACATGAGGGCCATTTCATAAAGTCGCACAGCGGAGTCTTCATAATGATAAAGCCGGTAGAGATAAAGTACGTCAACACAGAGGTCTTTGACGGAGAGGCACAGCAGGTTCCGATCGGCAAGCTCTGATAGAGAGAGGCACACTTATTCTAAGGAATCGGGTCATTGCTCTCTTTTACCGCCTTTATATATGAGGAGATACTAATAGCATTAGGCGACAAAATGGCGACAACTGAAATCCAGAGACTTAGAGGGGAGAGCAGAAGGATATCGGATCTTGTTACGAAGATCAGTGCACGGCTTGATGGCGGACATTACGACTTCATGTCGTGGAAGGGCAGGACGCAGCTCAAGGAAAGGATAACGGAGTACGAGCGCTATGCAAACGAGCCGTACAGGGTATCTTCAATAATGGGAGTTAGGGATGCAAAGCAGAGGAAGATGGAGACGGAGCTTCACTCGATCCTGGACAGCACATACTGATCTGTTTTGTGCCGTTTATTCGAGATCTCAGATATATCCCAAGAAGAATCTGGGGAGTACGTGATTTGAACACGTGTCTTCAGGACCCAAACCTGAAAGCCTACCAAGCTAGCCTAACTCCCCTAGGTTATGATTCTTCTGCGAACATCTATGTGACACCCTCCCACGACTGAAGTCGTGGGCTTCCAAGGTGGTTTCTGATGGTTGTCATGATGCCACCTGTATAGTTCCTCCTTCAGTGGCAACCGCACCGTTTGCACGATGTCTTACGTCGTCTCC
>JAJYXH010000098.1 GCA_021791075.1 Microcaldota archaeon | reverse complement strand
AAGGAGATTCTTGCCTCCCGCTGCCTTGACAAGAACATCACGCTCAACATAGTGGATTCGTGGCACACATCGAAGTTCTGTTCCCGCTGCGGTGCTGTCGGGAAGGGACATGACAGTAGAAACTACGCCCTGTTCAGATGTCGCGAATGCGGGGTTGTCGTGAACTCCGACAGAAATGCGAGCAGGAATGCCGCATTGAAATGCCTCTTGGAGCGGAACGATGCCCTTAATCGGGTGTTGTTCCAGGTTTCCAGTAGGGGAGGCCTTGTAAACGGCCCCGGAAAGATGTCCGATGAAGTTGGTCTGCCCAACGTTGCTGTGCAACATGCTTATCAACTGATGGAAAGCCACGCCCTTTAGGGCACGGTAGTTTACACCCTCACTTCCAGCTTCATGATTATAAACCTGATGTATTCGATGGTGTATGTGGGCGGACCGACAAGGTCTGATCCATCCTTCTAGGAATGAGATACGAACTTCGTTTCCTGTCAAACTTCTGCCTTTGACAGGGCATAGCTTTATAAAGCTAACTGTCTTCTGTATATCTGTGATATCAATGGCAAAGAATGCAGGTAAGAACGTAGCCGGCTTCGCACTGCAGTTCATAGGCAGCCTATTCTTTTTGGCTGTTGTGGCTGCACTCTATGGAAACGTAGGGACAGTGGCAGGAGTCTGGACACCGCTCTTGTACGCAGTAGCAGTAGTGGCATCAGTAGTGCTCTTCTTGACGAGCTTCGCGCAGCTGAGCAGCATGGCGGGAATGGCCTCATACAAGGCAATGAGCGCGACGGTGTTTGCAGCAGTTGCACTGGTTGCACTGACCGCAGGCACCAGCAGCACGCTCTTCGTCGCATCGCTGATCGGGCTGATCCTCGGACTCGTTGGGGCAGCATCATCGATGTCGAGCATGAAGAGGTAAAGGCTACTGAGACAAGCAGTACGGTTTATTTTTTTCTTTTCCTTTTTTCTCTTTTATTTCTTGCAGAAGTCATAGCAGAAAGCCCCTAGCACTGAGCTAGGGGATGAATGCGACTGTTTCTATATTTTGTCATCATAATATCATCAATGTCCCCTGCATATATCTGAAACACATCCTATAAAGGAGCGTCCAGAGTTGAGTGCAAGATTCGTCAGGTTGATGCCTGTGGCACGAAATCCACAGTAGGGAATGGTTAACTGCACCCATCCAAAAGACGCGGAATAAGGGCATATCCCGATTGCATACAGACAGGGATGTATGCATGGGGAGCACTGATACCTCCAAAGAGGCAATGCAAGGATGCTCTGCGACCTTGAACCCGGTAATGGTTCCGAAACCCGCTCCGATGGCAACATGTGAGGACGGACAAAGACAGAAGCGAAGCGCAAGAGGAACCTCCTATCCTTCAGATAGGAGAGGATGTCAGCTACTAGTGCCTGGTTTCTGATCCCACCGTTTTTATAACTCTGCATCCAACCCACGGAGATAGTCATGGGGCCGAATCCGTACTTTGGCAACGTGATGATGTCGAACATCACCCTATCTTATCTGCCGCCGGGATTCGATAACGTAAATACCTCGCTTTATGGCATCATTGATTATAATGTAACCGGAAGAAATGGTACATTAACCGGATATATTTCTAATCGTTCTGTCGTAATTACACGCATAGACGGAACCGGTCTGCAGGTAAATTATACTTTTGTGAACCAGACGGCAATAATTCCGAGTAAGACATATTCATTGAGGAGCAACAGTTCGGTCCAGCTCACGTTCAATACAGGATATGTTGGCGCTATCGGAGAACCAGGGGTCTTCTTCTTTTCGGCGGACACGAACTATGGAAAAGCATATTACGTGATCTACGTAATGTCGTCATGACCGATCTGGCATGGATCGTGCGTCGCTTAAGAAGCCGGCCGTTTTCCTCGTGTGCATCGTCATGCTGCTCTTACACTGTGCTGTTATAGTTTATCTTGAAGATCCTCGAGTCGCTGTTGGCGTAGACAAGCTGCAGGGATGCCACATTGTTGTTCCACGGGCATGACGAGTAGCCGCAGAGATAGAGGAACTTGAACATGTTGCTCTGTGCAAGCCCTGGCGCTGCGGCTATGGCCCCGGTCACGTTGGCTATCTTGCTTCCGTTCCTTGGAATTGCGGAGTAGTTTATGAGCAGGCTGTATCCTGCAGCGGAGGCATTAGGGGAAGGAATGATCGTGCTGCTAAAGCTACTCTCGTTGTGGAATATGACTGACTTAAGTGCAAGCTGCCCGATCTCCTTCCCGGAAGTGAGATTGACCGATAGGAGGTAGGGCAGAACGCCGTTTCCCTTCACTCCATTGAAGACATAGATTAATGCGCCAAGCCCTACGTTCCCGTTAATGGCCGGGCTTAGGAACTTGTAGGCTATTGCGCTGGCATTGGAGCTTGCGCTGAAGCTTGAGAACTTCACATAGGAGTATGCCGGCTCGGATATGTTTGCTCCCCTGGTGGCGTTCGCCTCCTGGAAGATCCCGCCGGTCTCGACCATCCAGGCATTTCTCACGAGGAGGTAGTTCGGCCTTGAGCTCAGGTTTCCCGTCAGGAACTGCGGATCGTCGGATGAGTTGAGGAGCCAGAGCGCAAACGCGTCTGCCTTGATGTAGTTTTGCGACCCTACGCTGTCGGTCACGCTGGTCCTGTTCGCAATACCCTCCACCACGCTGCCGTCAGGCCAGAGCGTCAGTACGACGCTGCTGTTCGCGGTGTTGTTCTTGAGCCAGGCCAAGGCGCTGAAGAACTGCGGGTTGAGAAGGTCGGCCTGAGTCAGATTCGACGTGTAGATCACGTTGTAGTAGAGCAGTATATATATTATGAGCACAATCACGATGCCATACCATAGCTCGATCCTGTAGACGTACTCTATGGCGACCAGTGCCAGGACGGCGATCACCATGAATGCATCGAAGTACGCTATGGTCGGATACTGGGACATTATCGGACCCTGGAAGAACGCGTAGATTATCGTGTATACGAGAATGCCTACGCCTATCGCGAGCGCGAGCCTGCCTGATCTGTAGACAAGCTTTGCCAGAAGGAGGGCGATTATCGCGATTATGAAGAGGGCTCCCACAACGCCTGCAGCGGACGGCGAGCTGAAGGATCCGGGAAGCACGGTGGCCGCCTGCGTGCCTATGCTCGCACCGATGAATATAACAACCAGAGAGCCCGCGATGATCGACCTGAATCCGGAATTGGTCTTGTAATACGCTATAAGCCAATAGATCGAGTATGCGCTAAGTATCGCGATTGGAACAGAGATCAGCGAGTTGAATCTTATCGCGTGCATCTGGAGGTACGCAGTCAAGGCGAAGTAGACCAACACGATAATCATTGCAGGGTTTATGTCGAATCTGAGTCTCGCGTTGCCCGATAAGAGCCCGGACGAGTCGTATACATTCATGAATAGGTACGGTATGAATGAGAAGAGGATCAGCAAGAAGAATAGGGTTACTCCTCCGACAAAAGAGTAGAGGTATATTATCAGCGACGGAAGGGTGCTGTACATGTTTATGCCGAAGCTTGCGAAGAGGAAGCCCGGCGTCGGAGGCTGGAGCTCCTGTATCGTAGCAGTAAACTCATTACCGCTCGTCTTCGCTATGTGGCTGTTTCCGCTCGTGACGAAGCCGTTGGTGACGAAGATTGCGTTTATGAAGGAGCCTCCGATGATCAACACAAGTATGACAAATACCACCATGACGGCGAGCATCAGCCCAAATCTAGCAAGCGCGCTCCTGAGATACCACTTGAGATCGATGTTGAATCGCGAGAGAAGATCAGCCCTGTTTGTGGTTAGGTATGCCAGACCCCACCCAATGACCATCGGTATTAATATGTAGAGGAACTGCGCGCCCATGAACACCTGCGCGTATATCCACCCCCCATATACGTATATTGAAGTAAGCACGAACCAAAGGAGCGATCCGGCTATTATATACGCAAGATCCTTGACCATATCCTGCTTATTGAATACGAACGCGAATGCTAGTATCACGAAGAACGATGCTGCATACACACCGACTGCGAACGGAGCCCCGCCCCAGACAAGACTGCCGATGCTTAATACCAACCCTGAGAGAAGGCCAAAGAAGAGCTTCCTTCTCCATGATCCGCTCCTGAAGACCTCGAGAAAGGCTATCAGTGCACTGATGAGGAATATGGTGATAAATCCGTCTCCCCTGTAGATCAGTGCGCTCGTTCTAGCCTCGTCGCCGCCGCTCAGCGCCACGAAGAACATTGAGAGAAGGCCGAGGAGCCGGGACCGACTTAGATACTTGACAAGGAAGTAGACCCCTATCACATCGAGAATTCCGAAAAGAATCGGGACCAGCCTCTCCACTGTGTATGCCGAGATTCCGCTCCACGCGAGCATTGCGTATGGTATCAGTGTAACCCAGTAGAGCCCGTCCGGTTCCGTGACCGGGGCATGCGTTGGCCAGCCGGAGATACCGAGCACCTTAGGAATCCGGAATCCGTGAAGCAGGGCTCCACGGATAACCGAGTAGTGGTAGAAACCGTCGGGCTCGTAGAAGCCGAAGAACTTGAGCATGGGGGTCCTGAAGTAGATAGTCATCGCGATCGCGACTATGACCATTGCAATGAGGAATATTCCGGCAGGTGTGGCGATCTCCGCTAGACGCTTTGAGTATCCCATTGCGCGACCCTTGCTCTCGTCCCGGCGATCCGAGGCTGCGCTATCTGGCGTATGTGCTTGGCTTTGCTGGTTAACATTCCCGCTTTCCTTGTCAGTCAAAAGAACCACATTCCGAGATCCACAACTAGTTGCAGCTAAATATTATTGCAGGAGTATCTCTCAAAGAAAGGATATAAAGCTATTGGCATCGTTGCCCGGCATTGCGAACGAGGAGTGCAGTCTGGTCCCCATAACTCTGTTTCCAGAGCACGTCCCAGCCGGCAGAGAGATAGATCTCTTCTATGCTCTCGGACGATGGCAGGTGACGTGTATCCGTACCCGATTTAGGAACAGCCTTATTTGAGAGATTCAACGCATTTATTCCCATCCTGGAGGTATGGGAGCGCATCCATCCGACTACGTCTGGAATGTCTTTGTCACCCAGCATGGTCAGGCTGTTCATAGCATAGATGAGATCGTAGGCGCCTTTAAGGGGCATGGCCCGGAAGTCGGCCCTGACGAATCTTATGGTCTGGATGTCCTTTCCTATGGCACGGTTTACCCTCAGTGCCCGCTCGAGCGCCGCTGATGAGAAGTCGATGCCCACGACGGGGCTGTATCCAAGATACCCGAGCGAGTAAATGTCGCTTGCACCGCCGCACCCCAGATCTATTGCACCGCCCTTTGGCATGCATCCCGCAAAGTATTCTATCTTTTCGAGAATCCCCATGTTCGAGACGCGGATTGTGTAGAGGCCCCCCTTGTCCTGCAGTGGGAGTACAGCGTCAATGCGTTCCATCGCAGTCACACTTTCTGGCAGAGCCATGGAAACCGCACTGACCCTCTCGTACGTTATCGACACCTTCCCGCCCATCATTCTGTTGCGTGCTGACTCTACAGCGTCCATTACCTCATCGCTCCGCAGCAGGGACTTGAGCCTGACAATCTTCTCCGCATCGGCGCGGAGTATGGCCTTTTCTAGCAGATTTATGCGGCGGCTTTCGGCATGCGCCCAATTAGCCCCAACGAGTCTTGCCATCTTATCCGCACACCCTTCTCTATCCAGTTATTTAATGCTTGTTTAACTTCCGTTCAGGGACCTGTGGGGCCGGGCAGCATCCATTACACAGAATCTGTCGCAAGTTTAATAGCCTTTTATTACGAATACACATGCTGATTGTAGGTTGACGAGATGTCTGGAGAGATAGGAGTCATAGGGCTTGGGAAGATGGGGAAGAATATTGCGTTGAGGCTTGTGAAGAAGGGCTACAGGACCGTGGTCTACAATAGGTCCGGCGGGCCTGTAGAGGAGCTTGTCGGAAGTGGGGCCGTAGGATCCAAGTCTATTGAGGAGCTTGCCGATAAAATGAAGGCCCCGAGGATCGTGTGGGTAATGCTCCCTGCCGGCGACGTAACAAACGGGATGGTTAAGAGCCTCTCCGGAGTTCTTGAGAAGGGAGATGCGGTAGTAGATGGCTCGAACTCGGAGTACAGATACGCGGTGGAACAGCACAGGAGCCTGGCGGAGAATGGGATCGCCTTTCTAGATGCCGGATGCAGTGGAGGTCCTTCTGGAGCGCTGAACGGCATGTCGATAATGGTGGGCGGCGACGAGAAGGCCTTCAGAAAGAACAGGAAGCTGTTTGAAGATCTCAGCGTGAAGGACGGTTACGCCTACATGGGCGGGCCGGGCACAGGCCACTTCGTCAAGATGGTGCACAACGCCATCGAGTACGGCATGATGCAGTCGATAGCTGAGGGAATGGACCTCGTCGCGAACGGACCTTACAAGGAGATAGACCTGAAGGAGGTGGCAAAGGTCTGGAACAACGGATCCGTCATAAGGGGCTATCTCATGGAGCTTACCAAGAGGGCACTGGACCGAGACGGGAGGCTGGATGGCATAGAGCCTTACGTGGAGGACACCGGGGAGGGGAGATGGTCGGTGCAAGCGGCGGTCGAACACGGAATACCGTTCACATCGATAACCCACTCGCTCTACCAGCGATTCTCATCAAGATCTGAGTACAGGTTCGGCGACAGGCTCCTTGCGGCGCTCAGGCACGAGTTCGGCGGCCACGACGTAAAGAAGAAAGGTGGGAAGAGATGACCTACAACCTCGGCGCGGTAGGCTTCGGCCACTGGTTCAACAGGCTCTACGTCGGGCTGATGAAGAGCAACGAGTTCAGGCTTGCCAAGATAGCAGGGGTTAGCGACGTGAAGGGAAAGATGGACAGACTCAGGATGGTGGGCCTTGAGGAGAAGGACTATTATAGGATAGACGAGGGAAAGCCCATACCGGAGGACTTCTACGAGGGCCTTGACGTCGTCCACATCTCAGATCCCAACGAGTTCCACGCTGAGCAGACGATAGAGTCGCTGAGGAGGGGAAAGTTCACGATAACCGAGAAGACCTGGGGAGTCAACCGGGAGGAGTTCAGCCGGGTTGTCGATTTCATAAAGTCGAACAGGCTCGAGAGCAGGGCATACCTGCACCTGCACTACCTCCACAAGCAGCTTACGATGCAGCTCGAGTCGCTGCTCACAAGGTACACGGATACCTATGGAAAGGTCACCGCCGTCTCGTCGACCTTCTTCGAGGTGGAGAGCGACGAGGACATCCGGAGGAAGCGCTGGCTCTTCTCCCAAAGGAGTGGCGGACTCTTCATGGACTGGATACACCCGTTCGAGATAATGATAGTCGGAGCGAGGGCAAACATGGCCAGGCTCGACGACGCAAGGCTCTTCGTGGTGAACAGCGATTATGACACTGAGAACCCCACAGGCATAGAGGCGCGGCTCAGCATGGCGGGAAAGTTCTTTGCCGAGAATGCAACCGGAGTGATACGCGTAGCTAAAGGCTCGCCAAGGGGCGCGGCGGCCGTGAGATTCTACTTCAGTTCGGGATCATACCTGGACCTCGAGTATCTCCATTCTGAGTTCGAGTTCCGCTCCGCGGAGAGAGGCCGCTGGACCCTCTACAAGATGGATCGCCCGATAGAGTCGGGAAACCCGATAGGCCTGAACACCTCGGATCTCTTCATCAAGGAGATAGTGAACCTCTGCAGGGGAGGAAGCGCCGGCCTGACCACCGAGGAGGCGACCACGCTCTTCGAGCCGCAGTGGAGGTATATGGAGATCGCGAAGGGGAAGGAGCTGGTGGGCTCAAAGCCCGAGGTCGAGTCATTCATTGACCGTGGAATAGGCCTGGAGAGATAGACGTGCACTAGGGCTTAATTATCAATATAACAAATAAGTACTGTTGTATTGCAAATCTTTAGATACGTTTAAATATCAGAATCAGGTATGTATTACTGTCTTGAGATTATTCATTCGCAGTACAGTAAATCGGATCGAATCACAGAAAAGATTTATAAGGACAGCCAAGGTATCAATCTCAAGACCAAGGTTTTTCCAGTTCCAGCGTGAAGAAGATGGCGACAAGAATTAGAGGAGAGGGAGAGGCCCGGCCCCACAGGGCAAGGAGCGTAAACATACCGATAGGAGACATATACAATGCAACGCAGTGGGTAAGCCTGGCATTCGGCAGCAAGGTCGTGATGCTTGGAGGCAGGGCAATAAACTTCTGGTGCTTCAAGGATGCAAGACCCACGCACGACATAGACGTGATAGTGGAGAGGAAGCCGACAACCGCGGAGCTTGAGCAGCTCAAGGAGATTGCGGACTACGGCGCATCGTTTGTTTATAACGGAAATCCCGAATCCGTAAGGGGAAGGGTAAAGCTCTTCTACCATAACCCTGTAGTCGACAGAAGGACGACTGGGGAGGGCATGCAGATCGATCTCTACTACCCGTACTACAGATCGGCCGTAAACAACTTCATGCCGAGAACGGACATAAACGGCCTACCGATACAGATGCTGCTCGACACCTCGGAGGAGATCAGCATGGGCCGCATGAGCATGTACGTGGTTGCAAAGGAGCCGCTGACGATAATGAAGTTCATCACATGGCAGGAGAGAGGGGAGGGACTCGCCACAGCAAAGGACATGAGGGACATAAAGAACATGTTCAGGAACCACTTCGACAACCCGCACAGGCTGCACGATTTCATAATGCGCGCGACAGAGATACTCGACGAGAACATGCCGCATAGGCGCGAGGAGATACTCGATGGCATCATAACTCACGTATACTCGAGCTTCGACGAGCAAATGAAGGCTGAAGCCAAGAAGGTACTTCGCAGGGCGAGTTGACCAGGATGCCCAGATCGGGAGACTACCAGAGAAGGATTAACATGAGAGAAATAGAGAGGTCACATTACATTACAAACCAGGCAGAGAAGGGTCTGGAGAGACAGTCCCAGCTTAGCTCGGGGCTTGGACGCGCGCTCAAGATGATAAGGAGAGTCAGCGAAGAGCGTGACGCACTCAGGCAGATCGTTGAGAGGCAGGCCATCGAGATAGATATGCTCAGGGCCAACGAGGAGAGGCTTGAGAGGGAGAACAGCGAGAAGGACGAGAAGATATTCGAGCAGGTCCACAGGATTGTTCAGCTCGAGGAGAATGTCGAGACCGCTGAGCACAGCGCCTACCACGACAGTCTCACGAAGCTCTGGAACAGGAGAAAGATGGATGAGGTACTCCACGAGAGCATAGCAGCATTCGTCAGGGGAGGCAGGACCTTTTCCATAGTAATGTTGGATCTTGATGACCTCAAGCAATTGAACTCGATACACGACCACTCGATTGCAGACAAGGTGCTCGTGCAGATGGGAATTACAATAGCAAAGCATACCAGGG
>JAJYXH010000082.1 GCA_021791075.1 Microcaldota archaeon | reverse complement strand
TTGTCGCAAAGGACATTCGTCTGCGAAAAGTGCGGATTGTCAAAGGACAGGGATATAAATGCCTCACAGAATATACTCGAAAGGGCTACCGAAGGACATTCGGGAAGTGAAGCCTCTGGAGACGACGCAAGACATCGTGCAAACGGTGCGGTTGCCACTGAAGGAGGAACTATACAGGTGGCATCATGACAACCATCAGAAACCACCTTGGAAGCCCACGACTTCAGTCATGGGAGGGTGTCACACAAACAAAGCGAATCATGTCAGGCGGATGGCTACGCAGAAACAGGGTAAAACTGAAGTCGTTCATACGAATTATTTTCGGATTTGTCTGGCTGATTGACGGGCTGCTAAAGTTCCAGCCCGACATGATATCGGTATTCCCACAACTGGTGACCAATGCAGGGCTGGGGCAGCCGATGTGGTTATATCCATGGTTCTCATTCTGGTCAGGCGTAGTAAGTCAGAACCCTGCCTTCTGGGTCTATCTTGTCGGCATCGGAGAGCTCTGCATTGCGGCAGGGCTGATCCTGGGTCTGCTCCGGAAGATGACATATCTTGTGGGCGTCTTTCTGAGTCTTGTTATCTGGGCTATTCCTGAAGGGCTTGGCGGGCCGTACGGCCCTGGCTCAACAGACATAGGCACCGGAGTGATCTACAGCTTCGTCTTCCTTCTTTTCATATTGATCAGCGTGAGCTACGGCCCCAGCAAGTACTCCCTTGACAGATGGATAGAAAAGAGGATAAAGTGGTGGAAGAAGCTTGCAGAGTTCTGATGATTCTGCGCCGAATGTAAAACACGATATCCCTAAAGGATCATATGGAGTATAGAACCATAACAAGGGAAGGCATAGCCGCCATAGTAATAAGCGGTTCAAAAGTCCTGCTGCTGAAGAGACTCCCGCTTCCTATAATCACCAATCCTGGCATATGGAGCTTCATCTTCGGCGGAAGAAAGAAAGGGGAAAGTTATCTCGATGCGGCCTACAGGGAGATAGAGGAGGAAACCGGCATAGAGAGATCCGATCTAAGGCTCCTCGCCAAGGAGATAAAGGTCGACCTTTTCGATCAGCGAAGGAGGTGCATGTGGCAGAACCGCATGTTTGTATTTAGGTCAACCACGGAGAAGGTAAGAAAGAGCCTTGAGAACTCGGCGTACAGGTGGGCAGGCATCCGTGATATAAGAAAGCACACGAACTACACCAACATTTTTATTGGTGAGGCGAAGATTCTACACATAATAGAGGGGCACATCAATGGAAAGTAAGATCCTCAGGGAGCGAATAAGGAAGATATTCAAGGAGGCAAAGGTAGAGCGGATACTGCTAGTCAATACGAACTCCGAGGATCCCAACTTCATCTACGTCACCGGCCTTCTCGGCGGCCTCTTCGAGGGAAACCTTCTCTTGATAACACGGAAGAAGATCACCCTGTTCACCTCCCCCCTAGAGTACGGACTCGCGAAGGAGCAGCTGAAGAACGGGATAAGAGTGGTGAACCTGAACAGCAAGGAGAGGATGAACCTTCTCGTCAATCAGGTGAAGGGAAAGACCGTCGGGATCAACGGAAGCTTCGTCCCCTACAACAGCTACAGGAGGATCAGGAGGAAGATGAAGATCAGGAAGATGGTAGACGTATCGCAGGCATTCGAGAAGGCGCGTGCAGTTAAGGACCAAGAAGAGATAAGGCGCATAAGGATCGCGAACAGGATAACCAAGACTGCAATAAGCAGGGTCCAGAGGAGCCTGAAGGCCGGGATGACCGAGAAGGATGCCGCTGCGATCTTCGACTCGCTCATACTCAAGCTAGGCGCTGACTCAACGTCATTCCCCTCGATAGTCTGCTTCGGCAAGAACGCCGCGCTTCCGCACCACGGTCCCGATGGCACGAGACTCAAGTACGGCGACCTTGTCCTGATCGATGTTGGCGTAAAGGTCAGGAACTACTGCTCCGACGTCACAAGAACGACGATCTTCGGAAGCGAGGCCGGAAGGATAAAGGACTACGCAAGGAAGAAGAGGATAATAAATATTGTTAAGGAGGCGCAGCGCCTGGCGATGCTTACGATAAAGGAGGGCATAAAGGGCGAGAAGCCGCACGTGACCGCGCAGAGATACATCGACGCGTCAGACAAGGGAGCCTACAAGGGTACTTTTATACATTCTCTTGGCCATTCTATAGGCATAGAGGTCCACGACGGCTCCGGAAGGTTCCTCTCCGCAGGATCAACAATGATCCTGAAGGAAGGGATGGTAAGCTCCGTTGAGCCCGGCATCTACATCCCGGGATTCGGGGGCGCAAGGTTCGAGGACGACATTCTTGTAACTAAGAAAGGATACAAAATACTCTAAGGGGAGCTCGGCTAGCTTGGTTAGGCTACCAGGTTCGGGACTTGGTGACTTGGGTTCAAATCCCAGGCTCCCCGACTCTTTTCAGGGGTATAGAGAGCTGAAAGATGTCTCCTGTTACTATGTAAATTTATAGCGCATCTTCCCGACAGAAAATTCAGCCGAAGTTGGCTAGTCCTCAGCCCACTGCTTTCTTCACGAGCGCGGCGATCTTCGCCTCCTCAGTTGCAGTCAGCTTCTTCAGCGCGAAGGTGACCGGCCACATCGCGCCGTCGTCGAGGTTCGCCTTGTCGGTGAAGCCCAGCGTCGCATACCTCGACTTGGACTTATTGGCGTCTTGGAAGAAGCATATGACCTTGCCGTCCTTGGAATACGCGGGCATCCCGTACCAGAGCCTGAAGGTAAGGCTCGGCGCACCGGACTTGATGACCGCATGGATCCGCTTTGCCATGGCGCGATCCGGTTCCGGCATCTGATCGATCTTTGCGAGCACCGCGCTCTCCGCTTCCGCATCGCCCGAATTGAGCTCCTGGATGCGCTCCTTCATCGCAGATATCTCCTCCTTCGTCAATCCCTTGGCCGTTTTAGTACTCTTTTTCATCGCATCACTTCATGGAATTATGAAAAACTTCATGGAATTATGAAAAACTTCATGGAATTATGAAAGGTAAGATATATACCGCTTATCCTGACCTGACACAGGCCATCTCATAATCGGGGGTGAGTTGGGATGTAATAACCCAAATCTTCCAAGCCCCGCCATCTGGATGCCAGATTGCTTTTGGTTACAACAGTATTTAAATATCCTTCAATACGAATAATTGGCGTGGATGATATGAAGAATAATGGGTTAATGATAGGAGCGGGCGTTGTTGTAATACTGGCAATAATAGGGGCGGTATTTCTAATCAGCACGAGCAGCATTCCAGTGGCAACGACAACCGTGTCGCAGGCCACTACTTCCGCACCTGCTACGGCACAGGGCTACAGCTACGGAAAGAGCTACAGCGCGCCTGTAATGATCACCGACCCGGCCCAGGTTCCTAACGGTACCTCGGCACTGGTCTTCACATACTCCAACGTGCAGCTTAACACTACCGGTCCTTCAGGACCGCAGTGGGTCAACGCGACGGGCACCGGAAGCGTGAATCTCATCAACGTTATAAACAAGACGCAGGTGCTGGCCTACGTGAACCTCTCTGCAAATACCACCATATCTCAGGTTAGAATGTTAGTAACTTCGGTGCAGATAACCGTAAACGGCAACACGACCGGCGTTCCGGTCTCCAAACCACAGCTCACGCTCACGCTGAGCGGAAACACAAAGGCAGTTGCGGGCTCCGGAGTCCTTATCGACTACACGCCTACGGTCTCACCGGCATTCAACGGCAACACGACAACATATGTAAGAGTCCCTTCAGGAAAGGCGTTCATAACCGGCAACATCAACGGCTCTGCAAGCACCAACGTGGGACTCATCTTCCCTATAACTGCGGCTGCAAAGGCATCCCTTGCAGCGGTAACAACCAACCTGACAATAACCAACGCATCGGTCCGGGCCTCAGGAAACGTGACATGGGTCTCGGCAACCGTAAAGAACAACGGCAACCAGAGCGTCACCCTGAGCAACCTGGTCCTCTACGGCCAGCAGAACGTTAATGCGACTGCGGCTCTCACCGCGGCCACCGGGTCAAACAACACATCCTTTATAGACCAGAGCATAGTACGCGGCGCTCCGATCGGGCGCAATGTACATGCGAACATCGCCGCGCTAGTTACTGTGGGTGTCGGCATAAAGTACTATGCGATGCAGAACTTCGCCGCAGGGCCCGGGGGGTCGCTAACACTTGTCACGAGCCTCGCCTCTTCGAACACCAGCGGGACCGCACTGGCTCCCGGAGCAACAGCGACGCTGACATACAATGCCACCGCGCTCTACAACTCCGGCATGTTCCAGACAACGCCTAAGACCGGATCGCAGTACAGGATATATGTCGGAACCAAGAACGGCATGAGCGCATCAACCACCGTGACGGCAATCGCATACACCAAGAAGACGTATGGTTCCGGAGCAAGCGTGGCAGGATCAGGCAAGTACAATGTCTCGGCGACAGGAAACTATGCCGGAACTGGGGTCACTGGCGGAGCAGGCGTATCGTCATCCGGGGAATGGACCTGATAAGGCATCGAGCCCGATCAGGATCCGACTCCATGCCTGGGTATATTCCATGCTAAGACACTATGTATCAGAGATGTTTGAGCCCACGCTGCTCTACGGGTTCGCCCTCGCAGTGCTCGGCGTCTCCGCTGCCGTGTACTACGGCCACTTCGCGCCGCTCTATGCTGCGCTAGTCATAATCGGCAGCGTACTCGCCCAGATCTCTGCAAACGTCATCAGCGACTACTTCGACTATACGAGCGGCCTTGACAAGCAGCTCGCAAAGAAGAAATCCGGCCGGCTGAGCGGCGGAAGCTCTCTGCTTGCAAGCAAGATGATAGCACCAGGACCCACGCTCCTGGCCGGTCTAGTAACCTTCGCCGCAGCAGCTGCCATCGGAATATACCTCCTCCTCTCAAGGCCACAGATACTCCCGATACTCATCGTTGCGGCGCTCTCCATACTCCTCTATGCCAGGTACGCGAAGAGGGTCCCGTATCTCTCCGAGCCGCTCTGCTCGCTGAACTACATTCTGATAGCTTTTGGCAGCTTCATCGTAATCGCCGGAATTTCCTCCCTCACCTATGCTCTCGCCTTCTCACTGATTCCTGCCGGCATAATGCTCGGAGGAAACGCCCTCTTCGTCAATGAGGTACCGGACAGGCTGACCGACAGGAAGTTCGGCGTGAGGCACAGTGCAGTGATGCTGAAGACCGGAAGGAGGATCGGCCTCTATTACATCTCATGGCAAGCCGTTGCGTACATACTCCTGGCAATAGGCATACTCATCGGAGCGGTTCCAAACCTAGCGATCGCCTGCTTCATAACGCTACCTGTTACTTTTTATGTCTTCAATGGACTATACAATCTGGACTCAAGGAGATACGGGAGATACCTTGGCATGCATACGCTATACTCGTTCGCGCTTGCGATCGTGCTTGCCGTAGCATATCTCTCAGCACTCTGAAGTGATTCGATGAGCGAGAAGGTGCACAGGATATTCAAAAACGTGGCGCACAACTACGACTTCGTAAACAGCGCGTTCAGCCTTGGTGTCATAATACTCTGGCGCAAGATAGGGGCAGGAGAGGCGATGATCGGAAAGAGGAGGTACTCGGTCCTGGACATCGCCACGGGCACAGGCGATCTCGCCTTCGAGGTCGTCAACGAGGCAAGAAGAAGGGGCAAGGAGATTTCCATAACCGGAACCGACTTCAGTTCCAGCATGTTGGGGGTCGCACGCCGAAAGGCCAGGGAGAGAAAAGCGAGAATAAGATTCGAGCTCGGTGACGCGATGGGTCTCAGGTATCCGAACGGCTCATTTGATGTAGTCACCTCATCATTCGCACTAAGGAATGTAGACGACCTTAGGAGGTTTGCGTCAGAAGCCAAGAGGGTCCTGAAACCCGGGGGCAAGTTCGTCTTCATGGACATGGCAAGGCCTGACAGCCTGCCGGCAAGGATCTTCCTCAAGACATTCTGGACCATCATCGGCGCCATCGGCCTCCTCGAGGACAGGGAGGCGTACCTCTGGCTTGTCGGAAGCGTAAACAGATTTGACAAGCACGGATTCGCAAGGATCCTGAAGGATGCCGGATTCAAGAATGTAAGGCTTCGAAATCTGCCTTCCGGATCCGCATTCATGGTGACCGGAAACAAGTAGGGGATCCTCTGGAAGACAAGATACAGTCCATGTACTCCGAGGCGGCAGGAAGCTACGACTCGACCAACCGCATCCTCAGCTTCAATGCCGACTCTTCTGTAAGGCGCGCCGCGGCAATGCGCGTAATGGAGAGAGGACCATCGAAGATCCTCGACATCGCCACGGGCACAGGCGGCATGGCCATAGGCATAGCGGAACTTGCAAGAAAGGAGGGAGCAAAGGTCAGCATAGTCGGGATGGACCAGAACCGGGCTATGCTAAGAGTCGCAAGGGCCAAGGCAAGAAAGATGAAGATAAGGAACATAAGGTTCGAGCTGGGAAACGCCTCGAGGATTAGGTATCACGACAACAGCTTCGACTCGGTATGCTGCTCATTCTCGACAAAGAACTTCAGGAGCCTCGACAGGTTCGTCAAGGAGTCAAGCAGGGTGCTGAAGAGAGGAGGGGTGCTGGTAATATCTGATATCTCAAGGCCCGAGGGCGCCCTGAACATCGCGATGTTCCGGATCTATCTGCTCTACATGAAGCTGATAGGCGCCGTGTCAAACAAGAAACTCTACAGATGGCTTCCGGGAAGCACCAACGAGTTCAGCAGGGCGAGACTGATAAAGCTGCTGCGGGAGAACGGAATGAAGGACGTGAGGTGCCGTGAGTTCTTCTTTGGCATAACTTACGTGATAAGTTGCGTTAAGGCTGGCTAGCCCCTGCTCCTGCCATTCTTTCTTATCGTTTTCAGTGCGTACACGTATATCGCATAGAGCACTATTCCAAAGGCGGCCACCGCAACAAACATCACGGTGATGTTGGCCGTGTCCAGCGCATAGTACCCGAAGAGCATCAGCGTGATGTCCCATATCGCCGTTCCGAGAAACGAGTAGAGATAAAACTTCTTCTGCGGCATCTGCGCAAATCCTGCCGGGAAGCTTATCAGGCCCCTGACGATAGGGATAAGCCTGGATATGAAGACCGCGAAAGAGCCGTTCCTGGCGAACCAGTTGTCAAACGCATCGAGAGTGCTCTTCTTTATATGGAACGACTGGAGGTGCCTGTAGACAACGTCCTTGCCAACAAAGTACGCGACGTAATAGTCTATGGCTATCCCCACCATGCTTCCAATCACGGCAGCCGCGAAGGCAAGATAGAAGTTCACCGCACCTGTCGCGGCAAGGTACCCTATTGCCGGAAGCACCACCTCGCTTGGAATAGGCAGCGATGCGGATTCAAGTGCCATAAGTGCAAATACTCCGAGATACGTGTGCGACGCGATGAAAGAGACGACCGCCGCCGCGGCGCCGTTGACTGCTGACGCTGCAGACGCAGTGGAATTAAGCATGATATAAGATGCCATAAAAGGTATTAATACCTTCTTGGGGATAAGAGAGCTAGAGAATCATGAGGATAATCAGGCTCAACCAGGTATCAAACGCGCTCAAGCTAGAGCCCGAGTCGTTCGACGACCTCTACCTGCTTGCGATAATCATATCCGCCGGCGACAGGGTCGAGGCGCACACCTACAGGCGTTTCAAGGCGCATGAGACCGACGTGGGCGAACAGAAGGAGGTGGTGATCAAGATCACCGTAGAGAAGATCGAGATAGACAAGAGCGCAGGACGGCTGAGGCTCGTCGGAAAGATCATCTCAGGTCATCCGGCGGAGTTTATCAGCATGGGAAGCCACCACACGATAAACGTGGCGAGCGGCGACGTTATAGACATAGAGAAGGACGAGTGGAAAGACTACATACTCAAGAGGCTCAGGCAGGCGCAGCAGGAGGCAAGGAAGCCCAAGCTCGGCATAATAGTCATGGACGACGAGAAGGCGCTCATATCCTACATAAAGGGGTACGGGATAGACATAGTCACGGAACTCTACAGCAGGCTGAGCAAGAGGATGAAGGAGAAGGACTACGGTAAGCAGCGGGTGCAGTACTTCAACGACATAATAAAGGCCGTGGAGAACATGTCCGTCGACATAATCATAATCGCAGGTCCCGGATTCACGAAGGACGACCTGAAGAAGTACGTCTCGGACATGAACATAGAGATAAAGAAGAGGCTGGTATACGCGTCGGCAAGCGATGCCGAGAGGTCGGGCATAAGGGAAGTGATGAAGAGCGGCACTGTAGGCGAGCTGCTTGAGAACGAACACGTGAAGAAGGAGTTCGAGTACCTGAACCGGTTCCTTGCGGGACTGAGGGCCGGCATCTCGATGTCGGGCATCGAGAAGGTGCTCGATGCGATAAGGAACTCAAGGCCCGAGAGAATTCTCGTGAACGACTCCGTGATAAACGAGGATGAGATAAAGAAGGTTCTCGACGTCGCTGACAAGCACGGGATAAGGATCGAGATATTCAATGCCGATGACGACGCTGGCATGCAGCTGAAGAACTTCAAGAACATCGTCGCTATATGATCAGGAGACGTTCAGCGCCTGGAGACCGTTGAAGTTCACGTTCGACCATACGACTGCAAGGTTGTACATTCCCGGAGTAAGCTGGACGTTTGCAGAGTAGATATTGCCGTTTGTGTTCACAATGCCATTCCATGCCGTCCCACCAAAGAGGCTGTTCCACGTCTTTGACGCTACGGGCTTGTAGTAGACTGCCATCGCATCATCAACCCCTATCTTCTCGCTCGTCTGCGTGCTGTATACATATAGCGTTGTGAAGGCCATCGAGAAGAGGGAGTTGTAAGGCTGTATTGAAGACGGGATCTCGTTAAGCTGGCTTACGGTCTGTGGGAAAGCCAGCGTGTTGACGCCAACAAAGACCCTGCCAACGTAGCCCGGAGTGCCGAACGAGTAGGCCGTGCTTCCGCCATAGCCGCTGGCTATCCAGTCCCCGTTCTGTATTATCGTATAGTTCTGCGGGACAAGCGGAACCGATATCGAGCCGTATGGGGTGAGCGATACTGTGTTAGCACTAACCCCTGCAATCACGCTGAAGACCTCCGACTCACGGTCGGTTACCTGCACAAGGAATGATCCGGAGTAGACCGATGCGGAGGTGCAGTTGCCCTGAGGTATCTCGTGTATCCCGTTGTTGCAGTAATTTGCATTTATCGAGTAGTATCCCCTTAGCAGCTGGCCTATCCCGGAGATGCCGCTGAACTCGGCAGCGCACGTCGTCTCGCCCCCCGGATAGACGAAGTTTGGGGTGCAGAAGGCATTCGCGGTGATGGTGCCCTCGGTGATCGAACCGGAAGTTATGTTTACCGGAACGCCCTGGGAGTTTGTAAGCGAGAGAGTGACCAGCGTGTAGTAGTCAGTGGAGTTTGAGTAGACGCCGACGAAACCGCAGGTGAATCCAGTGAAGCCTGCGCACTGGGACTGTATCACCGACCTGCCGGAGAGTGCTATGAAGAGAATGACCGCGAGCAGCGCGGTCAGGATTATGAAGACAAAGCCGTAAGTCGAAAGGAACTCGATCGCAGACTGTAACCTCATAAACTCAACGAATATAATATAGATCATCAATTTATAATGATGCACCTGAGCTGAAAACCCACGATTTCAATCGCGGGATGAAGCGAAGGCGTATAAACAAGGCGTATAAACATTTACAATATAATAAATGTCATGGAATCTGTGCGGGCGTACAGGTTCAGGCTCTATCCCGACGCCAAGAGGCAGAGGGAGATAGACGAACAGCTAGAGCTCGCGCGATTCCTCTACAACAAACTCCTCGGGCTGATGAACAGGGAGAACGTGATGGAGAACTTCGCGGTGCTCTCAGACGGAAAGAAGATAGGGAAGCCCAACTTCGCGGCGATTCGGGAGAAGAGGATCGCGCGCTGGCAGAGGGTCGTCGCGAGACGGCAGAAGGGATCAAGGCGGAGAGAGAAGGCGAGGGAGAAACTGCATGACTCCTGGGAAAAGGTGAACAGGCAGAGCGACGACTTT
>JAJYXH010000090.1 GCA_021791075.1 Microcaldota archaeon | reverse complement strand
TTGAAGCTCGTGGAGATCCTGCCTCTTTGCGCCCGGAAACGGATGCGAAAGCGGGACCGTCGAAGCGAGAACATACCTTTGGACCGGGAAGTCCTGGTCCGATGGGAAGCCCCGGACTTTAGCCCGGGGAGGATGCCACAAACTCTATTAAAAACGCAAGGTATCGCCAATGGCCATGCAAAAGCGCCGCATAATACTCGACACCAGCTCGATAGTATTTGCGCTCTCAAACGGAATCGACATATTCGGGGCCGTGCGGGATCAGAAACCCGGTTACGTGCCGATCCTATCGCACGGCATTGTGGGGGAGCTTAAGGGCATAAGATCAAAAGGTGGGAAGTACAGCGGTTATGCCGGGGCCGCAATCGGGATCCTTGAGAGGAGTGATGCGGAGATGATGCCCGACAATTCCCCGGTTGACGATTGGATATACGAAGAGGCGGTAAACAATGGCTATGCCGTGTGCACGAACGACATAAGGCTCAAGAAACGGCTGAAGGCGAGAAGGGTGACGGTATTCAGCATAGCCAGGTCGGGCACCATTAGATAGCATATAAATACCTTTTGGGCATATAGTTTACCGACATTCCTGCTTTATTCTAAGTGAAGTGTTGTCATATGTACTACATACACACGATAAAGGACACGATAAGCATACCCCCGAGCAACTTCGGAGAGGACATAACGAAGACCAGCGAGAAGATACTCAGGGAGAAATACGAGAGGACCATAGACAGGGATCTCGGCATAATAATCGCGCTATACAACGTAAGGGAGATAAGCGACGGATTCCTCACGCCAGGGGACCCATCGACGCACAACAACGTCACGTTCGACGTGCTAACGTTCAGCCTAGAGGTCGACGAGGTCATAGCCGGGGAGGTCTCCGAGCTTGTCGACTTCGGCTGCTTCGTCAGGCTGGGTCCCATAGAGGGGCTTGTGCACCTCTCGCAGATAACCAGCGACTTCATAAGCTACGACAGGAGGGCGGGATTCTTCACATCGAGGAGCACCGGAAAGAGCCTGAAGAAGGGCGATCTCGTATACACGAAGGTATCCACGATAAGCCTGAAGAACACGATAAAGGACACGAAGATTGCGCTCACAATGAGGCCTGACGGGCTCGGGAAGCCCGAGTGGCTCACCAAGGAGGGCAAGCAGAAGGAGAGGAGACCCGCAACCTCAAGGACAAGGAGAAAATGATGATTTGAATGTCGGACCATGCATGCAAGAACTGCAAACTCATTATAATGCAGGGCAACGTCTGCCCTGTCTGCGGATCCACGCAGCTGACCACCAAGTGGAGCGGAAGCATTGTCGTGATTGATGCGGAGAAGTCGGAGATAGCGAAGAAGCTCGAGATAAAGGTCGACGGCACCTACGCGATCAACATAAACGACTGAATTTCTGGCTCTCTCCTATAAGATACCCTGTTCCTGGATAAAACCTAGAAAAACTATTTACAAGCCTAGATCAAGGAAGGGAATGGGATACATGTCACTTGTGACAGGGAAGTCAAAGTCCGGCCACCACCTGGGAAGAATACTTGTACCCCTCGCTATACCTAACGGATCGGATAGAACCGAGATCATATGGTGGTCTCAGATCTCAAAGCGCCTCCTCAGCGGGAGCAGCTTCGTCACGCTCCCGCCTTCATGACCCGCGTACAGTCCTTGCCGACCCGCCTGTCTCCAGCACGGAGCATCCGGTCTTCTGGGGGGGGTCAACCAAACACGGATTTAGCGCGAGGTGGTGCAAATGTTTATATATCTGTATTACATAATAGTATTACGTGACGCGGTATGAAAGCGAAAGAGAGCATGGAAGTCATAAGCTTCAGGGTTCCAAAAAGGCTGAAGGACCAGATGAAAAGCGTAAATGCGAACTGGGGCGAAGAGGTAAGGAAATTGATCGAGAACAATGTGAAAAGGCACAGGAAGCGGAAGGCATTAGAGGACGCAATGAAACTGCTCAAGGAGACACCCTCGGCACCGGCTGGCACCGCAGCAAGATACATTAGGGAGGACCGTGATAGCCGTTGATGCATCTTCGATTTCCAAACTGGTATTGCAGGAGGAGCGCTGGCAGGAGATCGAGGAATACCTGAAGGGCAATGCCTGCTCACTGGACTATGCCGTAATGGAAGCCATGAATGCGATATGGAAAGAGCACGTATTAAGAAAGAGGATCACAGCAGAAGATGCGTCAAACAAGGCCGAAGCGCTCTCGCTCATAAGCTCCTATTCACTTAGCATCGAGCCTTCATCATCCTATACGAAAGAGGGGCTAAGGCTTGCAATCAAGGAAAAGATAACCGTGTACGATGCAGTTTACATAGTGCAAGCCAGAAAATACGGCACGCTGCTTACCAGTGACGGGAAGCAAGCTGAAATATCGGAATCTTTGCGTATAAATACGATATGCATAAAATGACCTGGCATCCATAACATCTTCAGGGTCTCAGATCTCAAAGCGCCTCCTCAGCGGGAGCAGCTTCGTCACGCTCCCGCCCTCATAATCCTCATATCCGTCAACATATATCAGTGAGATGTCCCTTCCTGATAGCGCAGATCCGCCAATCAGTCCCTTCAATCTTGCCCTGGACTCCGAATCGAGCAGATCCCAGATCGCTTCCTCCTCTTCTATCAGCTCGCCGTCCTTATCATGCAGGTACGCAATGTTCACCTCGGCGGAGTTCTCATTCAGGTCGCAGAGCGCGAATCCCTTCTCCAGCTTCTTGTCATAGAGCGCAATGTAGTCGAGCGTATCACCGACATACTCAAACATCGCGTCCTGCTGATTGATGCCCGTCGACTTTGTAATGCTCATGTCCTTCATGTAGATGTCCGACACCGATACGTTGATCTTTGCTCTTTTGTTCGGCATCCAACCACACCCTATCTCATGTCAGGCTCGTCCATCGTCTGCGTCATCGACTTCCTCCTGTGCGGCCTGTATACATACTCATTGCCCCACGGGTCCTTGACCTTCACCTTTGTGGGCCTGAGCTTCGTGAACTTCGAGAGTGCAAACTCGTCCTTCGCCGGCTCCTCCGTGAGCATGGGCCCCTGCCTCGCCGCGTACTTCGGCTCCTTGTCGGCCTGCAGTATCGTTATACATGAGACCGGGCACTCCTCCGGGCAGATCATGCATCCGATGCACTTGCTGACCTGTATGGGGTACTCGGTCATGTCCAGTGTGACGCTCTCCGCCCTCCTCTGGCTCTCCACGTTCCTGTGCCTTGGCCTGACAAAGTCCAGCGTATTGACAGGACAGACGTCGCCGCATACCCCGCACTGTATGCATATGTCCTTGTCGAATGTAAATTTGTATGGCAAGAGACTCGACCTACCGGGCTCAAAGATTATTCTGCTGCGATGGCGCCGCCGGATTCTGCGGGGCCGGAGGCGCCTTCACGACCGGTCTGGCATTGGTCCTGAACTGGGCCTTTGGCAGGTTTCCTTTGAGTCCGTAATAGAAAGCTATGCCGCCCTCGGCAGCGAGTATCAGGAAGCAGACGTAGAACGAATACATCGCCAGCGTGGGGTTGTTCTGCGAGTTGAAGGTGTTGTTCATGAATCCCCAGAAGTTCGAATTGGAGATCGAGACTGTCGCAGGAACAGGGGTCATGAGCACTGTCGGGCTCTCGGTAACGGTTATTGTCCCGAATATGTAGAGCAGAGCACCAAGGCCCACAAGTATCGTTATCCATGTGTTGTACTTGGGATTCTCGTCAGTATCCACGACTAGCAGCAGCACCAGGGCCGCGGCGAAGAGGTTTATCGCAAGCAGCCCGAAAGGCACCGCCACGGCAAAGTCCTCATATATGCCCGGATAGAAGAGCTCGAATCCGAGGAAGACCATCAGGAAGATGCTCGCGTCCCTGAGTATGACGAAGAGGAGCCACCAGATGTCTGCAGCGAGCCTCAGGGTGAACTTCCTGAGTATCCTGAGGAAGTATCCCCTGGCGATCTGGATAGATACCGCCAGTATGGAGAGCAGAGTAAGGAGCACGGCTATGGTATTCTCGGTATAGGTTGCGGCTGCGCCTACGGCCGCTGTCGAGTTGAAAGGCTGTGCCACAACCTGCAGGAGAAATGGAGTTGCCGAAAGATCCATAATACCCGGAGAGCTATTACCATGTAATGTTTATAATGTTGCTGCCACCCTGGAAGGGAGATCAGTGGCTTAAGCCACTGGATGGAGCTGAGGCGCATAAACACTCATGTCATCTCTAAGGAATAGAATAGCCCTAATGCTGCTGTTCACGCAGTCGTTTAGCTATCTTTGTGCGCTGCCCGGTCAACAATGTGGGCGGGAAACTACACATCATTTATTGGTGCGGAGCGATGCCACGAAACAGATATACCTTTGCCGGGCCTGCTTGGGCTGCTACTTGCCCTCCTCCTTCCTTGCGTACTCCTCCTTTACCACTATCCTGGTTATCTTTGGCATATACCTGAGGACTGAGCTGGTGAACGCAGCCTTGTTCAGGAAGTAGTCCGCGTTCTTCTCGACCTTCTCGCCGACCGAGACCTCGACCACGCCGTTCTCTACCTTCGCGCCATCGAGCTTGAGGTTGCTCATCTCGGCGATGGCGAGCACCTTCTCCTTGTCATCGTCAACCTTTGTTACCACCTTGAGCTCGTATGTCAGCTTTTCCCCGGCGAGCGGATGGTTTGCATCAACGGTTACCCTCCCTGAATTAACGCTTCTAACTATCGCAATCGTGCCATCGAGGTCGACCTGCATGCCTGGCTCCGGTTCGATGTCCCTCGACCTGAAGTCCGAGACGTGCATGACCCTCACGAGCTCCTGGCTCCTCTCCCCGAACGCATCGGCAGGTGCGATCTCTACCCTCTTTGTCTCGTTGAGTCCCATTCCCCTGACAACTTTCTCCACGCCCTTGATCACCGTGTCCTTTCCGATTATCACGAGGCTGGGGCCGTACCTGCTCCTCTCGTTGTATATCTTATTGTCCTCCGCCTTCTTCTTGTCCGTAGTGTAGACAAGGGATCCGTCAGAGGCCCTCCAAGCGCTGTACTCGATCTTTACAAAATCTCCGTCATTGAAGCTCACAAAAACACCCGTGCTTCCTTAGAATATCTCCTGACACCAATCACAAATGGATGCCGTGGCAGAAAGCATACTAATTATAAAGCATAAAGTATAAAAATGGTAGTGCGCACACGACAGGCTTCTTCGAAGCCGCGCTGTGCCAATATCACGGGTGATATAGATGGAGAGAAAGAAGCTGTTCGAGGCGCTTGTTGCAATCGCATTCGCCATGATATTTATAATATCATACGCGTCGATAGGGAACTTCGGCGCTGTAGCCTCAAGCACCACAACCGCAGTCGCGCCACCGACGCTCTACGCGTACGGATTTGCCAATGCAATGGTCTACGGGTACAGCCCGCAGATCAACGTTACTGTAAAGTGCAGCAACAGCAGCGAGTCCAACATTGTCATATCGAAGATCTCCAATGCAACTGCCGATCTAGAGTCGAACAACTCCGTAAGCACGTACTATACCATAGGGAGGAACATCACGATAGGGGCGGGATCGGAAAATTCACTGCAGATATACGGCTATCTGTACGGCAAGCTCAATGCATCGGAGTCGGGGTGCTCCAGATTCGCATCCGCAGCACTGATCGTCCTGCCTCCGGTTGTGACATTCAACGTGGAGTCGCAGAAGATACCTATCGCGATAAGCAACGCCAGCTCGCGCTCCATTGTGCCGATAAACTTCTCGGGCAACATGAGCCTTGTCATCCCGGTCAGGGTTGCAGCATTCATCACCACGAATGAGGTCATCTACGGTAATGTAAGCATAACTAGGGTCTAGGTGAGGACGTGGCGATAAATGCTGGGATCAGGGGGCTGATAAGAAAGCTCGCGGTGAAGAACGCCATCGACTACGGAAGCGCAAGGGATGGCCCTATACTCGCGAAGGTACTCTCAAAGGATCCTTCATTGAAATCCGAGATCAAGAGCGTCAACGCCGCGATAAAGGAGATCCTCGCCGAGGTGAACTCCCTAAGCAAGGCAGAACTCGAGAAGGAGTACGACAAGCACTCCGCAGAATTCGAGCAGGAGGCGGCGAGGAAGGCGGAGAAGTCCTCGATACACAATTTTTCAATACAGGGTGCGGAGCAGGGAAATTTCGTCACAAGATTCCCTCCAGAACCTGGCGGATACATGCACATAGGCCACGCAAAGCCGCTCTTCGTAGAGGACGAGCTCAGGAGGGTATACGGCGGAGAGCTGCTCCTTTACTTTGACGATACGAACCCCGACAACGAGAGGCAGGAGTTCGTCGACGCATTCAAGGAGGACCTGAAATGGCTCGGCGTACAGTTTGAGAGGGAGTACTACGCAAGCGACAACATAGCGAGGCTATATGAATACGCCAATGTCGCAATAAGGAGAGGGAAGGCATACGTCTGCATCTGCGACGGAGAGCGGATTAAGCAGTACCGGATGGAGGGAAAGGATTGCGAACACAAGAAGCAGGGCATGGAAGAGAACATCGCGCGATGGAACGATATGCTCGAAGGCAGGTTCAGCGACAATGAGGCCATACTGCGATTCAGCTCCGACATGGGCGCGGCAAACACGACGCTCCGCGATCCAACGCTCTTCAGGATAAAGCATGCCAGCCACTACAGGCAGGGAAAGAAGTACTTCATATGGCCGACCTACGACTTCTGCACTCCCATACTCGACTCGACAAACGGGATAACCGACGTGGTCAGGAGCAAGGAGTACGAGCTCAGGGACGAGCTGTACTTTGCGGTGCTTGATGCCCTGGGATTGCGGAAGCCGAGGATAACCAGCTTCTCGAGGCTGGAGATCTCAAACAATGTCACATCGAAGAGGAAGATAAGGGAGCTGATAGCCGAGGGGAAGATCTCCGGCTGGGACGATCCGAGGCTGGTCACGATAAGGGCGCTGATGAAGAGGGGGATAACGGCAGAGGCTATAAAGCAGTTCTCGCTGGGTTTCGGGCTCGGAAAGGCGGAGAGCGTTGTCGATATCGAGATGCTGCTAAACATCAACAGGAGGATAGTCGATCCGACAGCGAAGCGGCTCTTCTTCATCGAGGATCCAAAGCCGATGCACATCGAGGGAATAGAGGGCAGGATCGTGGAGATGAAACTTAACTCCCAGCCGGACAGCGGTTACAGAAAATACAAGCTCGGGGGTGACCTATTTATAAATGCTTCCGATTCAAACAGATTACAAAAAGGCGACACGGTAAGGCTCAAGGACGCTTTCAATGTGACCATCAAGGGCGTCGGAGAGAAGATTGAGGCGACATACCAAGGCGATGCGCAGGCCGAGATCCCAAGGATCCAGTGGATTCCAAAGGATGGTGCCATGGAGTGCGAACTCGTGCATATAGGCAATCTGCTTGAAGGCGAGAGCCTTAACGGGAAGAGCATGACGAGCACAAAGGGCTATGCCGAGGCGTATGCGTCAGTCCTCAAGGAGGGAGATCTCGTCCAGTTCGAGAGGAGAGGCCTCTTCAAGCTGGATAGCAGGAAGGCCATGTCGTTCCTTTCAATGTAGGTTGGTTGGTTGTCTGGCGCGTCTGCAATGAAGAACGGCGTAGAGAGGGACGAGTCCCAGAGGGCCGGTCAGTCAAACACGTTCGAGTCGGACATACTCAAAAGCGTCATAAGGGAGGCGTGGAAGGAGGAGCTCGGGAAGGGGAAGCCGAGCAAGGAGCTGATGCACCACCTAGACGAGCATGCATCGAGCATGAGGAAGATACTCAACACATTCGATTACGAGATAGCGAGCATGCCGCTCATAGTCTCCAACGCGATGCGCATGAGCCACGGCGAGCTTGCGGGATACCTCTCGCACCTAGAGGCGATAGCGACTGGATACTCGCGCATTCTCGGCCCTGAGATAACCAACCTGATAATGCTCGGGGTTCCGAGGAAGGCGAAGGACGCCAAGTCTGCGAGGGAGTACTCTGCCTCGATGATAAGCATGATAGAGAGGAGGCACGGGAGGTACGCATCGAGGATAGCTAGGGAGAACAAGGCCATAGGAAGGATATCAGAGGAACTCTCGAGGAACAACTCCAACATCATACTGAGGCTCTTCAAGAAGGGAAGGATCGTGGAGCTTAAGAGAGACGCGAAGATGAGGTTCTCGAGGCTCTCAAGGCTCGAGTCGGGAGCGGCAAGATACGTCCAGCTTCTCGACGCCATCAAGGAGAAGTCGGAAGGCGCAAAGCCACTTCCTCACAGGCCATGACCCCCAACCGGCGGCCTTGGTTACCGGCCCTCTCTTCTAAGCAGCGGCTGAGGGAGGTAATCGAACTCCATCTGCCCCGGGTTGGGGTGCCGGCGGAGACGCTTATGCCCTGGCCTGACCTTGCCGGAGCCCCGGGTGAACTACTTCGGGCTTCAGCCCGAGATAGTTCACTTTTGATCAACTTGGATACAAAAGATTGTTATATTGAGGCACGTTTCCGATGAGGCCGTCATCGTTTTCTTTTCTTTCCGAAGACTGCGGCTATCTCGCTGGATATATCCACTATGACCGCATTCTTTGCAGGTATCGTATCAGTTCCGTAGACCCTCGTGACTCCCGCCTGCATGAGCCTGTGCCTCGCTCCGTCCGCCATTACCAGGTGCACCGCAGCTGTGACAACCTCCACCGCACCCCTCGAGTAGGCGAACCTCGATGCGAGCATTATCGTCGTGCCAGTGCTTACCATGTCGTCAACGATGACGACCTGCTTCCCGTCAAATCTCTCGTGCGGCTTGTTCTTTATCTCCGGTATTCCCGTTAACGGGTCCCTCTCCTTGTCAAGGTGCGTGTATCCGCATCCAAGGATCTTGGCAGCTGTCTTTGCGAGCTCAAGACCCCCTATGTCCGGTGCAAGTACGTAAGGGTCGGAGAGCTCGTGCGAGACCCTCTTCATCAGCGCCCTTATCGGCATTATCGAGTCCACCCTTCCCTTGAAGAGCGAGAGCGGCTTCTCCTTGTGCGGCTGCACCGTCACGAGCCTGCCTATTCCAGCCGCGTTTAAGAGCCTCATTATCATGTGCGAGCTCACTACTTGGCCGTTGAGGAACCTCTTGTCCTGTCGCATGTAGGCGAGGTAGGGCACAACCGCAGTTATGCTCTTCGCATGCATGTCCTTGAGGGCGTCTGCTATGAAGATGAGCTCCATTATGTGGCGGTCCTGCGGCGCGTAAGTGGATTGGACGATGATCACGTCGTTACCCTTCGCGTCGAACGGAACCTTCACCACGAACTCGCCGTCGGGAAAGTCCTTCTTCTCTATCCTGAAGTACTTCGCCTTCAGGAGCTTCGCAAGATTCGACCCTATCTCCCCACATGCCGATCCGCCAACAACCACCGTTGCCATCAGTATCCTTCCTCAATCCTTGCAATCTTCCCAAGCCTGCGCTCGTGCCTCTCCTCTCCGGAGAACTCCTCCTTCGCCCACGCCGCCGCGATCCGCTCCGCGTCCTCGGCGCGCGTGAGATCACTCCCTATGCAGAGCACGTTCGCGTTGACGTGCTGCTTTGCGAGCTTCGCGCCGCGCACGTCGCTTGCGATGACGGCGCGTATGCCCTTCACCTTGTTCGCGGCGATGCTCATCCCCTGCCCGCTCTTGCATGCAAGTATACCAACCGCCTTGTGCGCTATTACCTCCTTGCAGAGGGCCTTTGCATAATCGGGATAGTCGTCGCCAGCATCGAACTTGTGGGCCCCGACGTCGATGACCCTGTAACCCTGCATTTCAAGATACCGCTTGAGCTCCCTCTTAAGCTCGAATCCGCCGTGGTCGCTGCCTATATAGATAACTGCCATCACCACCACACAAGAAGATTTATAGGATGCCGCATATATATCTACAACAAACCTTATAATCATACCAGAATTGATAAATGCTTCGACCCGCAAACCCATCATTTCAATGGTGGGTTAGGGACGTGAGTGTGTGGGACATAAGTCAGCTCCTTCCAAGTAAAAGAAGGTTATGCCATACTCCCTTGCACATAACCGCAGTCGCAATCCTGTCGTCCCTCCTCTGCCACACCTGCCAACCGTTCGATTTCTTGT
>JAJYXH010000014.1 GCA_021791075.1 Microcaldota archaeon | reverse complement strand
ATGATTAAAGGGGTGTGGGGTCAAGGTATACCCCGCAGTTTAGTGCGGGGACGGAATTGACCCCACCATATTAACACTACACTACTTTTCTATCCTGAAGATAAAGAGTCTTTGGTGGCGAGTGGGCGCGGTTTGACACGCCCAGATTTTTCGCCGCCGAAGTGAACAATATGGATAGCGTAGACTCTGCAAAGAATATAGAACCCGCGGCCAAGGGGCTTGGCTCAAAGTACAACTTCCAGCACTTTGTCTTCGTGACAAAGTACAGGTATAAAATGTTCAGGAATCCGAAGACGATTGGGGTGATCAAAAAGGCATTCTACGACGCTGCGGAGAGGCACAAACTGTCCATAAAGGAACTCTCGTTCGGCGAGGACTTTGCGCATGTCCACATGGAGGTGAGTGTGCCAATCAATATGACTGTGGCAAAGGCCGCACAACTGCTGAAGGGATACTCGTCCTATATAGTCTTCAAGGAGATTCCAAACCACAGACTGAGATATCCGCAAGGACATTTCTGGGGCGTAGATTTCAGTTGCGGGAGTGTCGGACCTCGCAATGAAGAGACACTACAGAGATACATCCGCAGACAGGACATCTCCGGCCAGACGAAACTTGCAATGTAGTTGTGTTGCGTGGCCTCCGATACCCCACCCTTCAGGGTGGGGAGGAGGTCATTTTCCCATATCTGTTGGTCTATGTACTCTATATCATTTGCTGATCCATCTCCCAGTTGCGCAGGGATTGAGAATATCGGAATCATCAACTCGTCGTTTACAACATTGCAATCGAGGAACTTGAACTTCCCAGTAACGCCATGCTCTTCGGCCCCATCCATGTATTCACATATTGGTCCGTTTTTCGTGGAAATCTTCATCAGATAATCGAATGCCAACATCACATCCTTCGCGGAGAGATCAACATGCCGGGTTATGGCTGACACCGCGCCAATATAAGAGCCTGCGATAGCCCTCAATGTGATATTATGTACCGCCAGATAAAGAGAGCCAGCCCTGTCTCCAACCGTTTCTACGTACATATTCATTGCTGCTGCCCCGAGTAACTCGCGATTGTAGTCGAAACCACTAGTGGTATCTGGGAACGGCTTCGTATGCAAGGAGTTGTCTATGAACTCCCCTGGACTATGCAGGGTTCTGGGATACGTATCCTTAATCACCATGGTTTGTAGTTCCTGACGATATAATGACAACGTTTTCGAAAACATCATTTACCGGAACAACGAGATTAGCGGAAGTCTCGGGCACTTCTGCGAAGTTTCGGAGATACTGCATCTCCGATAAAGTATAAAACATCATGCCGCGCCGCCGTTCGTCGCGGCCTCGTTCTCCTTGAACAGGGTCTTCTCTATCGTGTTCTTTATCTTCTCCGGAGGGTAAGCCAGCTTTATCAGCTTGGTATGGCCCCGTATTCCCTTTCCTGACTCATAAGTGTGGATGATGCCCTGCATCTCGAGGTCTGAGATGTACTTCCTGTACCACCTCGACGTCTTCGCATCCTTGTGCATCGACTCGGTTATGCTTGAGTACTTGTTGTAGACCTCGCCGCTGAAAATGTAGGTATCGGTTCCCTCGGTAAGCTTCTTGTACCTGCTGCCCTGCAGCGAGAGCAGGGCTATCGCATAGACTATCAGCTTCTGCTGCTCCGGAAGCGTGTTGACCAGCTCGTAGGCGATCTCCTCATCGGCCTCCTTCGAGGCTTCCCTCACCTGTTCACCCGTCACCTTTTCGAGCCCCTTTTCGTCTGATATCTCCCCCGCCTTTGATATTATCATGAGTGCAAGCCTCGCATCCCCGCTGTCGTTCGCGGCAATGGCCGCCGCGAGGTTTATCGCTGCCGGATCTACCTTTCCCGGCTTGAATCCCCTGTCCACCCTGTCCTTGAGTATCGTGGAGAGTTCCACCGAGTTGTACGGTGGGAAGACGAGCTCCTTCTCATAGAGCGTCGACCTGCTCCTCGGGTCGAGGTCCTCCTTGAACGATATCCTGTTCGATATCCCTATTATCGCGATGCCCCCGGACTTTATGTCGCTGTTCGCCCTGGTCAGCGTGTAGACTAGGTCGTCGAGGTCCTTGACAACGTCTATCTCGTCAAGAACGACTATGAGTATCTTTCCATCCTCGTCAACCCAGTTTATGATCCTCTCATAGATGTCTATTATGCCATAACCGCGCTTTGCGTAGAGCGGCATGTGATCGCTGGTTATCTTGCTCAGCACCCTGTATCTGGAGTTGTAGATCCTGCAGTTTATGTACGAGACCCTGGCCTTTACCGAAGATAGCTCCTTTATCTTGTTGATCACGTGCTTTATGCACGACGTCTTCCCGGTCCCTGTCTTCCCGTAGATGAAGAGGTTTCTTCCCCTCTCGCCTCTCAATGCCGGGGTAATTGCCTTGACGATCTCGCTTATCTGTGAGTCCCTGAAGAGCAGGTGCGCGGGTATGTAGTGCGGAGAGAGCACCTCCCTCTGCGCGAAGACATTCGACTCCTTGAACAACCCTGCAAACGGCTCATCACTCATAAAGATCAACTGCCTGAGAACCTCCTTGCTATAGATACGAACTGATCCATAAAAGAGCTGTTAGCAAGGACCGGCACAACGCCCTCGTCGCTCAATTCGCCAATCTCCCTGTTCTCATTTATGGTGCCGAGAAGCTCGCATTCCAGCGCCTCGGCAACCTCCTTCCCCCCTTTCGCACTTCCGTCGGACATATTCTCCAGGACCCCGATGATCGAGATTCCCATCCTCTTTATCATCCTCCCGGAGCGTATCGCATTCACCGCAGCTATGCGCTGCGGCGTTGTAACCAGTATGAATCCGTCCATGTCGAGAAGCTGCATTATCGAGAGCGGCGCGTCGCTGGTACCGGGGCTAAGGTCGAGTATCAGGTAATCAAGCTCACCCCACTCGGTATTGCCGAAGAACTCGCCAATCATCTTTCCTATCATAGGACCCCTCCATATTATGGGCTTCGTCTCCTCGTCCACGAACATTGCCGTTGAAAGAACCTTGACCCCGTCCTTGTCTATGGGCTTCAGCGGGTAGTTCGCCTCTACGGTTCCCCGGATGCCCAGAAAGAGGTTGAGGTTTGGCGTGTCGACATCGGCATCGAGCAGGCCGACCTTGTATCCCAACGACTTCAATGCGAAAGCGAGGTTCACCGCAACGGTCGTCTTCCCCACTCCTCCCTTTGCGCTGTATATTCCTATCTTGTGCTTTATTCCGGAGAGCTTCTCCTTTATCTCCTTCTTCTGGTTTAACACTCTGAGAAAAGACGGGTGCATCGCGGGTTGTGTAGCAGTATGAGATGAGTCGTCGGCCATAAAATCACTTCCAAGGCCAAAAAGCCCGTTAGAAGGGCCGTGCCAGTGCCTGGATGCAACCAGACATACAATTAAAAATCATTACATATATAATATAATTGTATTTAGAGATGGATAACGAAAGTATTATAACCTTTCAAACTAATTATTACGGTTATAATATTGCCTTTTTGTGTTCATATTTCTAATCAAAGGTGCAAATTATGTATCCAAACGTACAAGCATATGATAGGGGCGTAATGTTCAATCCGGACGGAAGACTCTTCCAGGTAGAGTACGCCAAGGAGGCCGTAAGGAAGGGCGCAACCTCGATAGGCATGATCGCCGAGGACGCCGTGGTCTTCGTGGCTCACAAGAACATAACCGAGCCGCTCGCGGTCTCAAAGACCATACAGAAGGTCTTCAGGATCGACGCGCACATCGGCGCGACATACAGCGGAATGGTCGCGGACGGACTGCACATAATAGACACGGCGAGGAGCTCATCGCAGAACCACAGGCTCATATTTGACGAGGTAAAATCCGTAGAGTCTCTTGCGAAGGGGGTATCAGCGTATATGATGCAGGCAACGCAGTTCGGGGGCATGAGGCCTTATGCCGTATCCCTCCTGCTTGGAGGGATAGATACGGAGCCAAGACTCTTCGAGATAGAGCCCGGCGCCTCGTTCCTTGGATACACGGCCGACGCGATCGGGTCGGGAAAGAAGATAGCGACGGAGATCCTCATGAAGGAGTACAAGAAGAACATGTCACTCAACGACACGATCGGCTTGGGTCTCAAGATATTGAAGAAGATTAGCGAAGAGAAGCTCACCATGGACAATGTTGACATCGGCTACGTTCAGGCCGGCAACGAGTTCATAATACTCCCACAGGAGAAGCTGGTAAGTTATCTCTGACAGCAGTGAGCGTTATGTCCAAGACGGTAGTGGCAAAATACATGGTAAACGGAGAGAGGTTCGAGATACTCGTCGATGCCGACGGGGCATACGAGTACATAACCGGAAAGAAGACGAATCCCATCTCGGTCCTGCAGGCAGAGGAGATCTTCGAGGATGCGAACAAGGGAAAGCGCCAGAGCCAGGAGAAGATAAAGAAGGCGTTCAACACCGAGGACATAACGAAGATCGCAGACACGATACTGAAGCACGGAAACGTGCCGATAACCACGGAACAGAAGGCAAAGCTCACAGAGGAGAAGAGAAAGAACATAATACAGATAATCGCGACGAACTCGATAGATCCAAGGACGAATGCACCGCATCCGCCGCAGAGGATCGAGAACGCGATGAACGAGTCAAGGATCACAATAGATCCTTTCAAGAACGCAAACGAGCAGATTGATGCTGTAATAAAGAAGATAAACACGATACTACCATTGAAGTTCGCAACGGCGAAGATAGAAGTGACGATACCGGCAGAGTTCTCGAACAGGTGCTACGGGCTGCTCAAGCAGTACGGGCTCAAGTCCGAGGGCTGGCTCAACGACGGCTCGCTCAAGGCGACCGTGGAGTTCCCTGCCGGGTTGAAGCTCGAGTTCTTCGACAAGCTCAACAGCTACACAAAGGGGAGTGCCGTGACGAAGGATTTGGGATAAAGGTGAAACGATGCAGAGAATAGTTGTTCCGGGAGAGAAGCTTGAAGACAAGCCATTAAGGATAGACGAGGCGTTCGTTGAGGACGGGAAGACGTACTCTACGATAATGAGCGTCTACGACAACGAGAGGAAGATCCTCACACCCCTCGAGGGCATGTGGTACCCGAGGATGGGGGACCAGGTCGTGGGGGTCGTCTCGGAGGACAAGCTGAGCGTCTACTTCATAGACCTCAACTCGCCGTACAAGGGCCTTATATTCGCAAAGGACTGCAACGACGACCTTGTAGCGGGCGACATCATAGACGCAACTGTCAAGGAACTCGACAAGACAAAGACAGCAATACTCACAAGGCCGAGGAAGCTCTTCGGAGGAAAGATACTCTACGTGAACCCGGCAAAGATCCCAAGGATACTCGGAAAGGGGAATACGATGATAAGGCAGCTGAGCCAACTGACGCAGTCGAGCATAACTGTCGGATTGAACGGACTGGTCTGGATCAAGGGGGGCAAGATGGATCTTGCAACAGAGGCAATAGTTACGATACAGCAGGAGGCACACACAATGGGGCTAACGAACAGGATAAAGACCCTGTTGGAATCTGGAAAGTGATATTATGTCATCATCACAAGACAAACCGGTATTGATCGTAGACGGAAAGAGGCTGGACGGAAGGATGCCTGGAGACATCAGGCCCGCGAAGATAGAGGCAAACGTGCTCAAGAATGCTGCAGGCTCGGCGTACATAGAGTGGGGAAACAACAAGATCCTCGCGGCAGTGTACGGGCCCAGCGAGGCGCTACCCAAGCACACATCCAATCCGGAGAGGGCAGTGATAAAATGCAGGTACCAGATGGCGCCTTTCTCATCGCTCGAGGAGCACGGAAGGAGCGGACCCAACAGGAGGTCGATAGAGATCTCGAAGGTAATAAAGGAGGTATTCGAGAACGTGATAATCACGGAGAACTTCCCGGGAAGTGAGATAAACATATTCATAGAGGTTCTGCAGGGAGACGGCGGAACAAGAGCGGCAGGAGTCACCGCGGCGGCGGTTGCGGTCGCCACATCTGGAATACCTATGACCGACCTACCGTACGGCGTCTCGATAGGGAAGATAGGTGACCTGATAGTCATAGACCTGAACAAGATAGAGGACAACTACTCCGACGCCGACGTGCCGATAGTCATCTCGCCGAGGACCGGAAAGATACTTCTTCTCCAGATGGACGGAGACATGACAAGGGAGGAGATAAACAAGGGCATGGAGATGGCGGCAAAGGCAGGCGAAGCCATAACGAAGCTCCAGGTAGATGCACTCAAGAAGCAGTACATAGAGATAAGCAAGAAGTACAAGAACGAGGCGCCGTCATTCACGCCGCCTGCGCAAAAGTGATCACATGAAGACAACGATAACAGGAGAGTACATAAAGGAGATGCTTGGAAAGGACATAAGGGAGGACGCAAGGAAGCTCCTCGAGTACAGGGACATAGTCCTCAAGCTAGGGACGATACCGAATGCCGAGGGATCCGCGGAGGCGAACATAGGCAACACCAAGGTCCTAGCAGGAGTGAAGCTGGGGGTCGGAGAGCCGATGCCCGACAAGCCCAACGAGGGCAACCTTATGACATCCGCCGAGCTGCTTCCTCTGGCTTCGGAGCAGTTCGACATCGGTCCTCCAAGCCCCGAGGCGATAGAGCTCGCAAGGGTCACGGACAGGGGAATAAGGGCCGCGAACGTCGTGGACCTCTCAAAGCTATTCATAGAGAAGGACAAGGTATGGAATGTCTTCATAGACATCTACGTGCTCAATTACGACGGAAACCTCTTCGATGCAAGCACGCTCGCGGCGCAGGCCGCGCTCTCGAGCTGCAGAATGCCCAAGTACGAGAACGAGGTGGTCATAAGGGAGGGAGGCCTCGGCAAGCTCCAGCTGAACAACATGGTAACGTCGTGCACGTTCGGTACGATAGTCAACAAGATCCTTCTCGACCCGAGCGGGAACGAGTCGCTCTTCATAGACTCGAGGCTGACGATAGCCAACGACGAGAAGAACATAAGGGCGATGCAGAAGGGGCTTGGAGGCGTAGGATTCCTGCCGAAGGAAGTGGACATGATGATGGATATCACACTGGAGAGATCGAAAGATTTAAGGAACATAATAAAGAAATCAATAGGCGAGTGATATGTCAAACGCTAGCATAAGATACGGGGTTGGCCTAAGAAAGAGGTTCGCCGCTGTCTCAAGGGAGAAGAAGTCTAGGTACAAGTGCGACGTCTGCGGAAAGACTGCGGTAAAGAGGGAGAGCACCGGAATATGGGTGTGCAGGTACTGCAATGCAACCTTCGCCGGGGGCGCGTACAACCTCAAGACGGCTGCGGGGGAGACGGTAAGCATGCTTCTCAACAGGCTCTCAGGGGAGTCCGGTAGATAGGATGGTCAAGATAACCGTGCAACCAACAACCGAGGTCGTGATACACGACATAATCAGCGTGGACGTCAACGACCTGCTCAGGGAGAGGATAACCCCGCAGGGCACGATGCCACTCTACTGGTGCAACGGAGTCCTCTTCAGCTTCTCGTCCATGCCAATGACTGAGGACGTGGCGAGGGACTACATGCACGGAAAGCTCCACTGGATCGAGGTACACTTTGCGGCAATGCAGAGCTACCAGCCGATACTCATACTTGACGACGAAGAGTACAAGGCCACCATGAAGATAAGGGTGATAGACACGAGCAAGTCGGAACTGCACAACGACCTTACGAAGTGGCTCAAGGCTAACGTCAAGTCAAAACAAAAGTAAAAGATGATAATATGGCCTACATATGCCTGCACTGCGGAAAAGAGGTAAAGTCTCTCGACAAGTTCATCAGGTGCCCTTACTGCGGATACAGGGTTCTTGCAAAGAGGAGACCCTCACTTGCAAAGACGGTATCCACGGACTGATCCCAAACCGGAAGATGCACAACTAGGTGCGCATGGCTCAGCCGGAAGGGAGCCCCATGAGATTTGAGTATACCACTCATTCTGAAGAAAAGATTGAAGAAATGTCGTGATAGTTAATTATACTAAAAGCGGAAAGATAATCAGCATATAGATTCTCGATGTTTCTAAAAGGATGACAAAGAAGAGCCTTGAAAAGATCACCGCCATTAAACTTAGTCATGGCAAAATGATCGCAAACTAAGACTATTTCTTCTCTATGGGAGCTGACTTGACCACTATGGTCTCGGATACGCGCGTTACCCTGTCATAGGAGACGCTATTCTTGTGGAAGTCGCCGCGCAGGTTGCTGGACCTCATAAGCTGGCCTATCTCATCGAAGAGCAGGTGCGCCACCGCTCCGGTCTCCATGTCAAGTATGACCCCCTTTACCACACCCAGAATCGACCCGGAGGTAGAGATGACTTTCTTTCCATACAGGTCCGATATCCTTATCGTCATAAACTCACTGCTCGATCGCCAACTTTCCTATCTTCTTTGAGGCGAATATCCTAACTATGTACTCTTTCATAGTATATATAAACGCATCGCAGTCCTTTCGCATTTCCTCAAGCTCCGATTCCTCAAAGAGGCTCAGATTCCCCTCGACCAGCCTGCGGAGGTACCTGTCGTTTATGGAGTAGAAGCGCTTGCCACAGGATCTGCATAAGAAGAGCGGGACCACGGGAACCTGGTCTATCTCGTTCGCGGTCTTCGCATCGAGCTCCCTTCCGATCTTGGCATTGCCGCACGAGCCGCACCTCGCCCTGACCTCAACCGGCCTGTATATTCCTATGTCCTTCACGCCAAGCTCAAAATCGTTCCCGATAAAGGCCGAAAGGGCATCGTAAGGCGATCCCCCCTTGGTATGGATCTGGTTAGCCACTTCCCCATTCCCGCAGAATTCGGTGACCAGGACGCCGTGCCTGGTAGGTTCGGAGAGGCAGAAGAGAGAAGTGCCGTCCCTAACATAAGCCGACGTCCTATACCTCCCATCAAGGCTCCTATAGACTTCAAGATGCCGCATCTGCTACTCACGTTCGATTATGTACCGCTCTATGTCCCTGCCGGTAACCTTCTCCCGCTTTTCCTTCCTAGCATTCTCCACTGCGAACTTCGCTATGCGCTCCGCCTCGAGCTCCAGCATCCTCGCAATCGCTTCAACCCCGTTATCGGTTATCTTGGCCTTGAAACGCCTGCTCACGAGCTGCTTTATCGCAGCCCTTGATATATTTGCCATTTTGGTCAGCACTCAAGATCTTCATCACAAATCAGAAGTAAATATGGCTCATCACGAGTATATAACGCAAGAAAGGGATATAAAGGCGATATCAAAGACCGGGATGCGACAGCAAATGCAACCGCGATCCAGCCCCCGGCCTCCTGCCTTGAGCGCCAACAACGGCCTGATATCGGCGGGTCGCCTGCTGTGCGATCTCAAGGGAGAAGCCGAAGAAGTCAAGGAAGGCCCGAAGAGCCTCCACCTATTGGACCGGTCCTAAGTGTGGTTCGATACGGGACCAGCCTGCGAGAAAAAGTTACGGGTAAGAGATCAGCGTCGACGATCCGCCATCGTAAAGGATCAGGCGGGCCTCTTCCCGCCCCTTATGGGAACCACATTGCCGTCGTGTGGCATCCTTATGCCGTAGGCGTCCATACCTCTCTCCTCCTCAGCAATCTTCCCCTTCTCCTTGTTTATTATCGAAATGGCAGTCTCCTTACCTTGTCCTCCCCAACCCCGCGCCGTGTTTTCAAGAATTGCGATTGCAAGCGACCGGTCTCTTATCGCTGACGCGAGCGCGTTCCTGCCCCCCGCAACATCGAGTTCGTCGGCAGTGCCTATCAAGACTCGTGCTCCGCGTACATTATAATCTATCATGGGCCTCAAACGGACTACATTCCCCAACCGATCCCCTTTGCTCTGCGTCCAATGATCGAGTGACATGTATTTAAATATTATGTATGAGAAAAGTCAGATGGCCGTGATTCTATGCTGGATATAACAAAGGATAATTTTGATGGCGAAGTGAAGAAGTCCCCAGTCCCTGTGGTGATCGACTTCTGGGCGAGCTGGTGCGGGCCCTGCAGGATCTTCTCCCCCATCTTCGAGGAGCTCGCGAAGCAGTACGACAAGAAGGTGAAGTTCGTGAAGCTCAACGTTGACGACAACTCGGAGATAGCCTCCGAATACAACGTAATGAGCATTCCGACCACGCTCCTTTTCGAGAAGGGAGACGTAAAGGCCATGTCGGTCGGTGCTCTCCCGAAGGAGGACTTCAAGAAGTGGCTCGAGAAAAACCTATAACTCTTCCTGTTCAATAACTAACTGGTTAGTATGCCCATAGAACTACTCAGAGGCATGAGGGACTATGGTCCTGGCGAGGCGATAAGGCTCAGGGAGATAACCTCGAAGGTAGAGGACGTCTTCAGGAGGTTCGGGTTCTACCCGATAGAGACGCCTAGCCTGGAGAGCGCCGAGACGCTCAATGCAAAGGCCTACGGCCGGGAGGCCGAGAAGGAGATGTACACCCTTGACGACGGAAAGTCGGGCCTGATATACGACCTGACCGTGCCGCTCGCAAGATACGTCTCGATGAACAAGGGCCTGAGCCTGCCGTTCAAGAGGTACCAGATAGCCAAGGCTTGGAGGAGGGACGAGCCGCAGAGGATGAGGTCGAGGGAGCTGATCCAGGCCGACATAGATATCGTGGGCAGTGCGGAGCCGACTTCAGAGGCAGAGGCCATCGCGGCAACAGCCATAGCGCTGGAGGGCGTCGGAGTAACAGACTACACTATCCTAATCAGCAGCAGGGTCATACTCAATGCCATAATGGAGATCTTCAAGGTTCCAGAAGACAAGAGAACCGGTGTGATGATAACGATAGACAAGCTCGGGAAGATAAGCAGGGAGAAGGCGCTGG
>JAJYXH010000084.1 GCA_021791075.1 Microcaldota archaeon | reverse complement strand
AAAACGAGTAGTTCATGGTATGATATCAGGATAGGCAGGCGGAACAGGAGAAGGGACAACATGAAGCTGCACATTGCAGTCAACATACACAGGAATGTTGTCGTAGAGTACAAGATAACGTCGTGGAGGAGGAGCGATATGCGCCAATTGGGATTCCTCCTCAGAAACATAGACGAACTTCTCAGGGTTCTGGGAGATGCCGGATACCTGTCCAGGAAGAATTGTGACACCGTGGTGAATAAGAACGGAACGCCATTCTTCGCAATAAAGGGAAATACGACAGCAAAGTCAGAGGGATCCAAGGCGTGGAGAAAGATGGTTCTTTTTGCACAGGAGCGGAAGGAACTGTACGATGCGCTCTACCATATGCAGTCATTGGTGGAATGCATCTTCTCTGCGATAAAGAGGCGGTACGGAAATTTCGTAAGGGCGGTGAAGAGGAAGACGAGGGATGCAACAATTGCACTTCGCATACTCTCCTTCAACATCAAACAACGACTTTACGACGAATATGCAAGGCGACTCAAGTTACCATACTGGGTTCAGACCAGATAAGTGCGACCAGTAAACCGACCTATGAATATCTAGAGCATTCCCCCAACCTCGTTGGGGGTTGAAGTCTAATCCTGCAAAGATTTACGTCTTCTCGTAGAAAAATTGTCAACGCGACCGTTAGGTCGCGGAGACTTAAGAAAATGGTTAGCATAGCGAATGCAAAGAATAAAAAGGAATTGGACTGGGTGTACAATTTTCAGTACATTGTGCTTGTATCAAAGTACCGATTCAAGGTATTCAAGAATCCGAGGACACAGAAGATAGTTGCAGATGCATCTCGAGAAGTAGAAATGCAGTTCGACATAAAGATAAAGGAGTGTTCTTTCGGAGAGGACTATGCACGCGTGCACATGGAGATAAACGTGCCAAGTAAACTCTCAATGGAGCAGGTAGTTCAAATTCTGAAGTCGCACTCTGCATCGAAGGTCTTTAAGGAGATGCCTAACTTCATAAAAAGATATCCGAGGAGAGAGTTTTGGGGCGGCCAACCGACAGGAACAAGTGTAGGTCCCGTTGGCGAGAATATCATACAAAATTACATCAGAAGGCAGGATGTTTCTTACGAACCGTTCATGCTACACAGGGAAGGTGTGAAGCAAATGAAGCTTCAGTTCAATTGAGTCGAGGGGTGAGATACCCCGACGTAGTCGGGGAGGAACCCCTCGTGCCTGAGGTTCATAAGGGGCCATAGCCCCTTATTTCATAAAGGTGGCAATACACATCCAGTCTTGTATTACTGCATATCTAGTCAGTTATCTGATGTGACCAGTTATGCGACTTGACGATGGTGGTCTTATATAAATGTCAACTCCCTAGGACGTACCCTACGGGATGGTTTAAATACTTAACGTTCCAACGAATTATCGATCTATATGGTCATCAAAGAACTGCAAAATGCGATAAGCCTGATGCTCTCACCAGGCAACGCTACGAAGAAGAGCATGAAGATCGGGGAGGCATTTGCCTTTTACTACAAAGCAACATTCATCCCCCTTGTTGCGTACATAGTGATATCACTTATACTATCGGCGGCACTCACCGCTACGGCCGGAGCGGCACTCGCCTCGATACCGTATGTGGCGCCGCTTCTCGGCATAGGGCTTCTTGCGGCAATAGTGGTCCCTATAGTCGTAGTGTGGATACTCATCCCCATCTTTGCCATAATATGGGCAGGCATACTGCAGATAATAGGCAAGGCCCTTGGAGTATTCAAGTCTGACTTCGAGAACACGCTCAGCGCCGTCGTATACGGAAGGTTCCCTGTAGGGGTATTCTCATTCCTCTATGCGATACCTTTTGCATCGTTGGCAATGCCTGTATTCGATCTCTGGTCCCTCGTGGTTCAAGTAGTAGGACTCTCGAACCAGCAGAAGTTAAAGTGGCCTGCCGCACTTGGTATGGTCATAATCTCAGGAACGATAGTGCTCGCCATAATCGCGATAATAGCCTCACTGCTCTTCATCGCCCTTGGAGGATCACTATTGGGATGGGTCATGCACCACACGTCCAGCCTCGGCATCACCTCGGTCTGAAAGGCCAACCGGACCGATCGGATAGATTCCACTCCTGCGTAGGCCGTGGATTTAGGTATGGGCCCGGAGAGATTTGAACTCTCGACATCTGGCTTTCGTACAGTCCATGTCGCCATGGGCATGCTATAAGACCAGCGCTCTAACCAGGCTGAGCTACGAGCCCTTCAGTATGCTTTATATATGGAAAAAGATAAAGATACCGTTAGGTAGAATTCTCTATCAATGTTTATAAGTGTTATCACATGGACCTAGGAGAGGGGCTGAGGAAGGCCATGGCAAGGCTCGCCGGCGCCACCATAATAGACGCGAAGACCATACGCGAGTTCACAAAGGAGCTGCAGAAGGCGCTCATCTCGTCAGACGTCGAGTTGAGCCTGGTCTTCTCCTTCACAAAGAAGATAGAGGACATAGTGCTCAGGGAGAAGATGCCCAAGGGGGTCAGCCCGAGGGACTACATAACGAACGTGGTCTACGAGGAGCTGGTAAAGCTCATGGGCGGGAGCTACGAGCCGGAGATAAAGCCTAAGCGCATACTGATGGCCGGAATGTACGGTTCGGGAAAGACGACCACCACCGCCAAGCTCGCCAAGTTCTACCAGGACCGGGGGCTGAGCGTCGGAGTTATCTGCTGCGACGTCACAAGGCCCGCGGCGTACGAGCAGCTCGAGACTCTGGCAAAGCAGGCGAACGTCAGCTTCTTCGGAATAAAGGGAGAGAAGGACGTAAGGAAGATAGTGAAGGATGGGCTCTCCCATCTCAAGGACAGGAAGATCGTGATATGCGACTCGAGCGGGAGGAACGCGCTTGACGCTGAGCTCGTAACCGAGATCAAGGAGATAAACAAATCATTCAATCCCGAAGAGAAACTGCTCGTGATAAGCGCCGACGTAGGGCAGGTGGCGGGAAGGCAGGCAACCGAGTTCCACAATGCCATCGGAATAACAGGGGTAATAGTCACCAGGCTCGACGGCTCCGGAAAGGGGGGAGGCGCGCTCAGTGCAGTCGCGGCCACGCAGACTAACATAGCATTCATAGGCACAGGGGAGAAGCTCAGCTCCCTCGAGCTCTACGACTCGAAGAAGTTCGTCGGAAGGCTTCTAGGGATACCCGACCTCGAGTCCCTCCTAACGACCGTGCAGGATGCGATAAAGGAGGCGAACATAAAGCCCGAGGAGATGCAGGCCGAGGAGCTGAACTTCGAGACCTTCTACACGCAGCTCAAGGCGATGTCAAAGATGGGGCCGATGAAGAACGTCCTCGGAATGATGGGTCTTGCCGACGTGCCGAAGGAGGCGATGGAGACGAGCGAGGCGAAGCTGAAGAAGTACGGTAACATAATCGGATCGATGACAAGGGAGGAGAGGCTCAACGAGAGGCTGGTCAGGGAGCCGGGAAGGCTCGCCCGCATAGCCAAGGGCAGCGGGATGGCCGAGCGCGACGTCAGGGACCTCATCTCGGACTTCAACAAGATGAAGAAGTTCGCGAACATGTTCAAGAACAACAGGGACTTCAGGAAGCAGCTCTCGAAGTTCATGCCCGGGATGTAGGGCCTATCCTAAAAGCCTCATCAAGTCGCCAGTCTTCCAGACCCTAACTACTTTTTGCATCGCAAAGTGCTTATCATCGCTCCATATGCCGTCATTTTCAACGGCAAGTGCCAAAGCGATAAAAGGTGCATCATCGGGATCTATTTTATCCATTATTATCTTCGCCGAAGCAAGACTCTCCCTTATGGCTATATCGTCAACCACATATATCCTTTTAAAAAGCGAAGACATCAGCGCGTCCAAATCGCCTTCTTTTATGCGCACCTTATCGAGTATCTCGCGTTTGTGATTGTTTAGCTCCTTTTTTGCAAATTCTATTGTTAAAAACTCGAATTTGTTTGAGAATAATATGCTCCTGCTTGTAGAATCCTTGATCAGGGCAGCGATGATTCTATTAGTATCTATGACTATTTTCATGCTTCAAGCCTTTTGCGGATTTCGTGCTTTATCCTATGGCCTATCTCCTCCGCATCGCTTTCATTCAGCCCGCTTTTACCCAGCAACTTATCCATGCTACGCATCTCCTCGAGTTTTCTCTTTATAGCCTGCCTGGCGACCTCACTCCACTTGAGCTCCTTGTGCGCCTTCATCTCTTCGAATAGCTCTTTTGAGACCGATAGTGTTATGTTAACCATGCATATCACACATAACTATATGTGTAAATAAATATATAAATCTTACTAATGTGAACTTCCGACAAATCTTATCCTTCTTTGCTAAGTCTGGCAGGAAGCAGCTCTCGAAGTTCATGCCCGGGATGTAGGATGCGCAACGGCTCATGGATTTAAAAAATAAAAAAATTGAAAATCAAAAAATCCTGTTTATCTCTTCCCTTTCTTCGAAGACTTCTTCGAAGTTTTTCTGGCCTTTCTCCTGGCCGTTTTCTTTGCCATTCTAAATCAACTTGATTATACATCAACACGAGAGTATTTAAGCGAGTTATCCAAATTATAACTCATCTACACTCAGAGTCTGGAGGACGGACATGCCTGACCAAGCGCTTCAAAACAAGCTGGACGAACTGCAGGAGCAGTACTCGAAGACAAAATACAACAAGGCTACTAACAAGTACCTCGGGCTTCTGCGCGCAAAGATGGCCAAGATCAAGAAGGACATGGCCGCGAAGAAGGGCACCGGGGGAGTCGGATTCTCTGTAAAGAAGACGGGAGACGCAACGGTGGTTCTCGTCGGATTCCCCAACGCAGGAAAATCCTCGCTCCTCAAGGTAATGACAAACGTCGAGTCGAAGGTCGCGGGCTATGCATTCACCACTGTCGAAGTGATTCCGGGAATGCTGCAGTACAACGGCGCGAAGATACAGATCCTCGACCTTCCGGGACTGATCAGCGGCGCACACGAAGGCAAGGGGGAGGGAACCAAGATCGCAAGCGTGATCAGGACATCGGACCTTCTTCTCTTTCTTGTCGATGTTAACAGGACCGACCAGCTCTACGCGTTGATAGAGGAGCTGAACCTGCTCGGCATACGGCCAAACAGGCACAGGCCCGAGATAAGGATAGAGGAGAAGAAGACCGGCGGAATAACCGTAGCGGCAAACAAGCACAGGATCCCGGAGAAGTCACTGATCGTCGGGATAATGAACGAGTTCAGCATCTTCAATGCCGACATATACTTCTACGAGGACGCGACAGCAGACGACATAGTGGACCTGCTCGCGGGAAACGTGGCCTACATAGGGGGCATGGTCGCACTGAACAAGATAGACACCTCCGAGGAGAGTGCCGTACAGAAGATGGCGGCGGAGATAGGCGCCAAGACCGGGATGCCGGTAGTGCCCATAAGCGCAATGAGGGACACGAACATATGGGATCTCAAGGAGATGCTCTTCAAGAAGCTGAACCTGATAAGAATATACCTGAAGCCGAAGGACGGGCACCCGGACATGTCGAAGCCACTCGTCCTGAAGTCCGGCTCGAGCGTCATGGACGTCGCAAAAGCGGTCCACTCCAAGACGGCAAAGAACCTGAGATACGGATACGTGGAGGGAAGGAGCGTGAAGTTCAAGAACCAGAAGATGGGCCCAGAGCATAAGGTAATGGATGAAGACGTTGTTACCCTCATATATGCGAAGACTTAAAATCCTGATAGGTTTAGTAGTAGAACATGGCGATCAGGTACTGGGAGTTCGAGGATGCAGCGCTTAAGGAGAAGCTGAAGAGCCCGAACGTAAGGGAGATCGCAAAGATATACTTCGACAACGAGACGAAGGCGTACAGATTCTCAAAGGCGCTCAACGAGGTAAAGGTCCACAAGGAGCTCAGGCTGAAGGACTGCAGCGACGACCTTCCGATAGCGACGTGGAAGAGGTATCTCGACTTCGGGGTCACCGTCGGAATACTCAAGCACGAGAACAACGCCTACAGCTTCACGGACAGGTACACCAGGCCGCTGAAGAACATATCCGTTTACATAAAATCCTGGATGGAGACCGAGAAGCAGGACGACCTCGGGATACTCTTTGCCACTGCCAATACGGAGAACCAGAAGAAGCGCGGTGGAAGAAGGGCATCGCAGATAGTTACTGAGGTGCCTGCAGTCCCCGGACCGGCAGTGCAGCCTTCCTAGGCGCCGTACCAGAGGGTTCCGTACTCGCTGTCCTCGACCACTATCTTGTAATCCTTCCTTATCCTGTCCCTTATCTCGTCAGACTCCTTGTACTTTCCCTCCTTCCTCAGGCCTTCCCTCTGCCTGATGAGCTCCACGGCCTTGTCCGGCAGCTTATGCTTGTACGAATCGCCCTGGAGTATGCCGAGAATGCCGGCGAGCTCAAGAACCTTCGCTATCGCCCTTCCCTTCTCCTCCCCGTCAACTGACTTGTTGGACTCCGCAAATCCCCTAAGGGACTCTATGGCCCTGTAGAGCTCGGAGAGTGCAAGCGAGGTGTTGAAGTCTCCGTTCATCGCCTCGTGGAAGTTCGCGCTAAGCGTGTTTGCTATGTTGGCTACGTACTCAGCTCCGACGCCGCTCTTCTCCTCCATGTTATAGAATAGGGAGAGCGATGCGTACATGTACCTTAGCTTCTTCTCCGCGTCGCCTATGAGCTTATCGGTGTAATTTATCTCCTTCCTGTAGTGCGTCGAGCAGATCAGGAGCCTGAGCGACTCCGCGACGTGCTTCTTCAGGAAGTCGCGTATCTTTATGAAATTGCCGAGGCTCTTGCTCATCTTCTCTCCGTTTACCCGGAGCACCCCCGCGTGCATCCAGTACCTGACGAAAGGGACCTTGCCGAAGGCCGCCTCCGCCTGCGCGATCTCGTTGCTGTGGTGCGGAAAGATAAGCTCCGCCGCCCCCCCGTGGAGGTCGTACTGCGCTCCGAAGATGCTGTGCGTCATCGCGGTGTCTTCGATGTGCCATCCCGGCCTTCCCTCAAGCACCACAGACTCCCCTCTCTCAGTAACCTCTATCTTCCATGATGGCTCTCCCGGTTTCGACGCCTTCCAGAGAGCAAAGTCATAGGCATTCCTCTTTCCCTCCCTCGGTTCTATCCTGTGCTTCTCCAGGTCCTCCATTTTGACTCCGGAGAGCTTCGCATAGTCCGCGAATCTTGCGACGTCATAGTAGACGTCACCATCCAATACGTACGCGTATCCCCTGTCGAGCAGCAGCTGTATCTGCAGCTTTATCTCGTCCATGAAGTCGTGCGACCTCGGATATCCGCTCACGTCCTTCCTGACGCCTATCGCGTCCATGTCCTCGAAGAACCGCGCCTCGAACTGCCTCGCGAGCTCTATCGGGTCCTGTCCCTTCTCCTTAGCCCTGGCTATTATCTTGTCGTCGACGTCGGTTATGTTCTGGACGTACCTGACCTCGTAGCCGATGTGCCTGAGCCATCTGGCCACTATGCTGAAGTCTATGTAATTCTTCGCATGCCCTAAGTGCGCATCGTCGTAGACCGTCTGGCCGCAGACGAACATGTCAACCCTGCCTTCGTGCAGCGGCACGAACCTCTCCTCCTTCCTGGAGAGCGTGTTGTATATCTTAAGATCGGGGTTCACTGCCATCAGATCAGCGGAAATCAAATCAGACTATCGTCGTGTTTACGAGTATTCCTGGGGTCTGGACCTGCTTCTTGCTAAGGTAGAAGCCGCCGACGGCTATGTAGCTGTACTTGTTTACGTCGGTTCCCACGAGTCGCGCCACGACCCTTATGCTGACGTTCTTGCAGAGGAGCGAGACGACCGGTATGCTCGCATTGACGAAAGTTGACTGCGGATTCGGGTTGTTCGGGGCCGCGTAGGTATTGTAGTGGTTTATCAGGAGCGGCCTGCCGTTCTCGAGCAGCTCAACGTAGAGGTAGTTGCTCTGCACGGATATTATCTTGAAGTTTATGTATGGCTCGGTTACCTTGAACTGCTGCGAGGTTATGTTGCCAACGCTGACGAAGGTGCCTCCCAGGTATGTCGTGGCGATATAAGTGCCATTGTATCCAGACCACTTTGCGCTGTAGTATGCCCCATTCTTGTTCGCTGCAGTGAGATTGAACGGTCCGGTTCCGAATCCTGTGCCGGAAGCGTTCCATCCGGCATAGTTGCCGGTTGCGAAGTATCCGTTGTATATTGGCTGTGTAGACGAAGGCGAGATGCAGCTCGAGAAGCTCGAGTTGCTGTAATTCATTGTCGTAACCGGAGAGCTTGTCGTGAAGTTAACGACCGTGGTCGGCGGGATAGTGCTCGTGGTGGGGTGCAGGTGCTGCGCCTCGAGGTTCTGGAGCACATAGCCGATCGCTATAACCGCCGCGACTAGGATCGCAATTATTATTATGTACGTGCTCGCGCTCTTGGCCATCCGCTCTACCCGATATAGGAGTTTATCAAGGCTCAGTAATATAAAGATATATCAAGATATTATCTATGACTCTCCGTCCTTGACGTAAGGCACGGATAGAATATATTTGGTGTTATTCTGGGAAGCATACCTAGGAAGTGGAAGAAGAAGGGAAGAATGCGCTGGAAGTGGGTAAAGAAGAGAAGAAGAAGGATAAAGCGCGCACAGAAGAGAAGAGTGGGAGAACTCTGATCAGGCCTACCCACTGTCTCATGTTGCACAACTAATGGGATGAGATTATGGTTAGGGGAGTCAGGGGCAGGAGGGGCAGGATCCGGGCTGGCGCCCAGATCTCCGAGCTCTTCGACAGGAGGTGGATGCGGCTTGTCGCGATCGTATTCGCCATAGAGGTCATCGCCCTCATCATAGCATCGGTGATACCTCTGCCGCAGCAGGATCAGTCGTCTCTGCTCACGGTCCTCAACAACTCGCGATCCGAGATAATGAACCAGACGCTGCCGGCCGCCGCGGTCTACATATTTACGCATAATCTGGGAATCGCAACTCTCGAGGTAGTTCCGGGATTCGGATTCATCGTCTTCTCCGGATCCACCCTGGTTACCGGCCTTACGCTGGGAGCCGAGGCCGCAAGCTACGGCGTATCAGCAATACTCATCACTCTACTCCTCTTCACGCTGCCCAGCACATGGTTTGAGCTCTCCGCGTATGCAATAGCGGTCGTTGCCAACGTCTACATTGTCAGGGCCATATTCAGGGGAACCTTCAGGGCGGAGCTGGGAAGGTACTTCGGCTCTTGGATCATGCTCGGTTCCATACTGCTTCTCGCGGCGATACTCGAGTCCGCCGAGATCCGATCCGAGCAGGCCAACCCGTTCTACGCATACCTAGTCTGGGTCCCGGCCGGAGTAATAATATTGTTATCTGTACTACTAATAAAGAGAAAAACTAATGGATGATCACATGGACTACAAGATAAAGGACATAAAGCTCGCGGGGCAGGGGGAGAGGCAGCTGGAATGGGCAGAGGCGCACATGCCTACGCTGATGCTGATAAGGAGGGAGCTCGGCATGTCGAAGCCGCTGAAGGGGCTAAGAATCGCAATGCTGCTTCACGTGACAAAGGAGACCGGGGTTCTTGCAAGGACCATGGCCGCCGCGGGCGGAGAGGTCTACCTTGGAGGCTCAAACCCGCTGTCAACGCAGGATGACATAGCGGCAGCCCTGGCTTCGGAGGGCATGCACGTCTTCGCATGGAAGGGCCAGACAGACAAGGACTACAACGATAACATAAAGACCATACTCGGGAGCAAGCCGGATCTGATAATGGACGACGGTGCTGACCTTCACGCGGCGACCCACCAGAAGTACAAGAACCTCAGGATAATGGGGGGAACGGAGGAAACAACAACCGGTATAACTAGATTAAAGGCCATGGAGGAGGAGAAGGTCCTCAGATATCCCGTAATAGCAGTCAACAATGCATACACCAAGTACCTATTCGACAACAGGTACGGGACTGGCCAGAGCGGAGTCGACGGCGTAATACGCGCCACTAATATAATGATCTCCGGAAAGGTCGCTGTCGTTGCCGGCTACGGCTGGGTCGGCAGGGGCGTGGCAATGAGGCTTCACGGCATGGGCGCGAGGGTCATAGTAACCGAAGTCAATCCATTCAGGGCACTGGAGGCGATAATGGACGGATATGGGGTAATGACGATGGCCGATGCAGCGAAGGAGGGGGATCTCTTCATCACCGCAACAGGTGACATGAATGTCGTGACCTATGACAACATGCTCAGGATGAAGGACGGCGCGATAATGGCCAATGTCGGCCACTTCGACGTCGAGATAGACATGAGAACCCTGAACAAGAAGGCGAAGAGGACGAAGCAGATAAGGGACCACCTCAAGGAGTTCGAGCTCTCAAACGGGAGGAAGGTTTACGTCCTTGCGGAGGGAAGGCTCGTAAACCTCGGGGCGGCCGAAGGCCATCCGAGCGAGGTCATGGACCTAAGTTTCGCAAACCAGGCGCTCGCCGCTGTCAACATCGTAAAGAATGGGAAGAGCCTCGGAAACAAGGTGTACAACGTGCCAGAGGAGACGGATGAGAGAATCGCAAAGCTCAAGCTCAAGTCGATGGGCATCAGCATAGACGCGCTTACAAAGGAGCAGAAGGAGTACATGACCCAGTGGAGATACGGGACGTGACCTCAGCCGAGCGTCCTTGTCTGGTACCTTCCCCTGAGCTCTATTTCCGCAAGCCTGCCGAGTACCTGCTTCCCTTTCGTCGAGCGTCCAAGATACTCATCCCTGAACACCCTGTACATCGCCGCTGAGACGGATCTCTTCATCAGCAACAGGTCCACGGCCTTCTGCTCATCGTCCTTGCTGTAGTCTGAGAGCCCGAAATCTATAACCTTGGCATTATCTCCATCAAACATAATGTTCGCCGGAGTGAAGTCACCGTGAATTATGTCTGCATTGTGCATCTGTGCCAGGATACCAGCTACCTTCTTCATCATCGCGGCATTGTGCTTCGAGTCCTTCATGAGCTTTCCGGCAAGCCTCTCCATGTAGATCGAGAACTCTCCGGCAGCGACTATCCTGGGCGCAGGGACGCCGTTCCTGTTCAGCGCATCCATGATCCTTGCCTCTCTCCGTGTCC
>JAJYXH010000105.1 GCA_021791075.1 Microcaldota archaeon | reverse complement strand
AGTATCACGCAGAGCACCGATACCGCAGCTAGGCTGAGGAAGCTCTGCGGCATGAGCGCAGCGCTTACCGCACCGCTGACTATTATCAGGGTAAGCTCTCCCCTCGAGAGCATTCCTATAGAGGTGAAGAACGAGAGCTTCGACTCCCTGTAGGTTGCGTACGAGCCCAGGAAAACTCCGGCGAACTTCACTATCAGGGCTATCGGGACTATCAGAAGCAGGAGCGGTATGTCGACCTGGAAGAAACTGGCATTGAGGCCTATGGTGAGGAAGAAGAACGAGATGAATATGTATGAGAACTTCTTCAGATCATTCTCTATGCTCTTGTACCTCTGCTTCCATGTGCTTACGATGCTTCCGGAGATATATGCCCCGAATGAGGTGGAGAGTCCCAATATCCCTGACAGCGAGACCATCAGGAGCAGGACTCCGAGTGCAAGCATGAGGAGATCCTCCTCCTTTATCTCATACCTGAAGAGGACCTTGTCTAGGAAGAGGTAGAAGGCCACGTACGCTACCACGAAGAGCACTATCGATACTACGAACGATATCATAATCCCGATTATCGGCTGGTTGTGGAGTATCTCCACAGAACTTATGATCGCGAATATGAAGACCGCTATTATATCCTCTATCACGCTTATCTTGATTATCAGCGGCAGGTCAAACTTCTTTGTGAGCCTGAGCTCCTGGAGCAGCCTGAGCGAGATTCCCGTGCTGGTTATCGAGAAGGCAAGCGCAAGGAGTATCGCGATCACCGCGCCGAAAAGAAACTGAAATATAAGATAGAGAACTATGAAAGAGAAGAGAAGCTCTATCAGCGCCACCCTAATCTCCTTGAGGAGCCCAGAGGAGAAGAGCTTGTATATAGAGAACTCGGTGCCTATTGCGAAGAGAAGGAGGGCGCTTCCAAGGTCTCCGAGATAGTTTATCTCCTGGTTCTGAGCCAGATAGCCCGATGTGCCTATCACCATTCCCATGACGAGGAAGACGACTATCGGAGGAATCTTAAGCCTGAGAGCTGCTATGCTGGCTACTCCGAGTGCAAATGCCGTAATGGCAAGGGCAAGAAACTCCTCGACCATACCATGTTAATTGACTTCTCTATTTATTAATTAAGGACACACTGACAATTATTGAACTGACAGAGTGGATACATGGGCAGAAGAATAAACGAGATGTTCACGAAGATTCACAAGAGGTACGACCTTGCAAACCGCATATACAGCGCCGGGCTCGACGCGTTATGGAGAAGGGATGCCGCGCGTTCTGCGATGCTTTCCAAGAACTCGTTCAACGTGCTCGACATAGCTACCGGAACAGCCGAGCTCGCGATCGAGATTGCTAGGACATCAAGCGCAATGGGAAAGAGGGTGAGCATAGTCGGTCTAGATGTCAACAGTTCCATGCTGAAGGTGGGAAGGCGCAAGGTGAGTCTGGCAGGATTCCGGAACATAGATTTCATATGCGGAAATGCCGAGGCGATGCCCTTTACCCCGAACTCCTTCGATGTCGCAACCTCGGCCTTCCTCCTTCGGAATCTGGACGATTCGGATAAGTTCTGCTCGGAGCTCTACAGGGTCATTAAAAGAGGTGGAAAGTTTGCGCTTCTTGACATGTCCGTGCCTGAAGGCACCATAGACAGGGTTCTCTATGAGATATACTTTGGTGTCCTCATGTACCCGGTGAGCTTCTTTGCGGGCCGCGAGGCCTACAAGTGGCTTAGGCACAGCCTGGCAACCTTCGACAAGGAGAGGTTCATATCAGTCCTAAAGTCCAAAGGCTTCAGAAACGTAAGGACAAGGGCCCTCTCGCTCGGAGTCGGGTACGTAATCACCGGGACTAAGTAGTGGGCATCCTTATCAGTCCGGCGTACCTTACAACTGCTCCGGAACCCTTGATTCTGGAGATGCTCACAACTGCCTCATCAACGTACTTGTTGTTGAGCTCCGCCGCCCTCCTGAGCGCTTCCCTCTCGGAGATGGACGACTCTTTTATGAGCGACGTGACCACGTTGGGCCTGTACCTATCCGCTATTGTGCTCTCGGAGGCGGAGAAGTCCATTATGTCATCCCGCATCTGAAATGCAATGCCCATCTTCTCCCCGAAGTCATATAGGCTGGACGCAGAGCCCCTGTCTTTTGAGTGCACCGCTGCGATGCTGCAGCAAGCGGCTATCAGCGAGGCGCTCTTCAGCCTTGCGATCTCCTTGTACTCTGCAAGGCTAGGTACTCTCTGCTCTTCCTGACATTCGTGATCGATAATCTCTCCGGCGCACATGTCCATCGTTGCGTTTGAGATGAGCCTCAGAACGCCGTCTCCATATCCCGCAGCAAGTCCAATGGCCTTCGATATGAGCGCATCACCCGCAAGTATGGCTATCTCATTGCCGTACTTGACGTGAACAGCATCAACGCCCCTCCTCTTCGCGTCGCCGTCTATTATGTCGTCATGTATAAGTGAAGAGACATGGAGGAGTTCAGCAGCGACAGCCATGTCGACAAACTCATCAGTCTTCTTTCCCAGTAAATAAGCTCCAATCAGCACCAGAGTAGGCCGCACGAGCTTCCCGCCATTCTTGAGCAGGTGCATGACCGGACGGTAAAGTCCATTGCCCCTGAAGACATCTGCACCTAACGAGGAGATCTCATTCTTCACTCTCCCGATGCCGCTGATTATCTCCCTAGGCAACTGCGCCTTAGCCAACTCGTCCATATAAGTAACCACTCTCAGAGTATTATAGAACGATTGGGTGTTCCAATTATTAGCCTTTGCTGTAGAGCAGCTCTAAACGCCTCCTCAACACTCGCCTCATTGGCGGGTGATAACTGATCAGTCACACAAACCCATCATCTCAATGTTGAGTTAGGGGTGCGAGAAGGCGTGTCGAATCAGGATGCCGATTTCGTACAATACGATTAAATACCTTACTGTCGTGGTCTGATAAGGTTGGCTGAGCAGAGTCAGCCTGGACGAGATCTGGATGGGCGCCAGTGCGTTAAATGGGAGGGCCGCCAGGGAGGGCAGGGTACATACGACGGGTGCTCCGTTGCTCGAGGTTGTCAGAAACGACCGGCACACAAGCAGCGTGCTCTCCGACAACAAGAGGTCGCTCGCCAGCATGCTAAGAGAGACTGCTGAGAAGGTCGAGACCGAGGATGACCTCTACAGATCTATGATCAGAAGGATGATGGGGTCTGACCTCGGCAATAAGATCTTAAGAAACGCTGCCAGCACCGTGAAGGACATTGGGACTTTCGTAGAGTTTGCCAGGCACTTTACATCATTTGACTCTCCGTTTGCTCTGAATGAGGCGAGGCTCCCTCTGGAGATTGCAGAACTGATGTCGAGTAAACTCCTCAGAGACAGCAGAGACCTTCCGAAAGGAAACGGAGAGCCGGTCGCGTTCTTTCCAGGGTTTCTTGCCGGAGACTTCGAGTTTATCTTTCTCAGGCAGTTCTATGAGAAGCTTAACTACGATGTAAGGCTATTTGGAATAAGGAGCAACATCGACTCTACAAGAGATACAGAAGAGAGGGTTCGGAGGAAGATCGAGCAGATATACGAAGAGACCAACCAGCGCGTGCTAATAGTGGGTCACAGCAGGGGCGGCACGCAGGGTCTGCTCATGGGGCTGAATGGGAGCGAGCATCAGGAACTGATACGCGGTGTTATGACGATGGGATCGCCGATAAGACCCCCATTCGGGTTCACCCGAATGATTCTTCTTGCGGCCCTCCCGATAGGCCTTGGAAATGGGCTATCCCATGGAATAAGCGATATACGCAAGAAGATAATGGCTGGCGCGACGCTCGACGCCGCAGACCTGCTGTTGGTCATGGCCATGGGCGGCTTTCACAACATCCACAGGGAGCTCGAGTCTGCGCGCAGGCTTAAGGAGGATCGCGTGGGGGTCCCGCTTGTAACACTTTCATCGAGAAGTGATGGGGTGGTGGAGTTTGATGCAACAACCAGAGAAGATGCGTCGATGAAGATAGAAGTAAAGAACTGCAGCCACCTTGGATTTGTGGCAAACCCTAGGTCTTTTGTGGCCCAAGCAGAGGCCGCACACATGATACTCAGCGGCAGGTTTGATGCGAAGCCGGCAGTGCACTAATCCCTAAGCAGCGCGTAGTCATCGTTTAGAAAATCGGTAATGAGTCTGTTTACCTCTTCGCTCCTGTGTATCTGTGGGGCGTGGCCCATCCCCTCTATCTCGTATAAGAACGCTATCCCGTTACTTAACAGCGCTCTCGCTCTCCTAGCACCGTCAGGTTTCACCAGTTCATCCCTTGTCCCAACAATGAAGAGCACCGGCACTCCGTTATCCCCAAGTCGCCGAACTCTATCAAGAAGGTTTGTCCTGTTCCTACCTGTAATAGTTATCTCCGACTTGAGAAGCTGGAGCTCTGCAAGCGGGAGTTTCTCCTGAAGGTACTCTCTCATATTGGTCAATCCTAGATCCTCGCCGCTCCTGATCTTATCCCTCATCTCCTTGCTGATGTGCTTCATGACGAACCTGACTATGGGGTACGTCATCTCCGGATGGTTGCTGAAGAATTGGGTGTTGGCCATAGACTGTAGTGATTCAATGGGCCTTGATAACCTCGTTCCAAAGTACCTGATCAAGTCAACGTCGCCCCTGTTGAATCCGTATGCCGATATGTTGACCAGATGGCTGATCCTATTTGGGTTGTCGAGCGTAAATTTTGTTGCGATAGCACCTCCCATCGAGGTTCCCATAAGGTTGAATCTCTCTAGTCCTATCGCATCCGCAAATTTAGGTAGGAAGTCCCCTGAATAGTACTCCACAGTGCTCCTCCCAAAGTTCTTGTCTGTCTCTCCGAACCCGGGTATGTCTGGAAGTATTACATGGAAGTGCTCTCCCAGTGCGATAACGTTCTTGTGCCACGACCTGACCGCATTTGAGGTTCCGCTTCCATGGATTCCAAGCAGCACAGGCATCCCTTCCTTCCCCGCCTCAAGGTACCTCACTCTCATCTTCTGAAAGCGTATAGCGCCCTTATTCTCGAGGACATCGTCGACCATGGCGAACCTAATCCTCGCCCCCTCACTGACAAGCCTGTCGAGAACGCTCTCGGGCCTCATCTCGCTCGGTGCAGGAGCTGATTCATGGCGCCGTGATACAGTGAGCATGCTCCTTAGATGATCCCGGCTATGGCTCTCTAACGCTTCCTTAAGCCTCATCGCCATACTCTAACCGTATGTGGCACCCTTTAAATATCTATTGTACAAATTTATAATCAGTGAAAGGATGGCCTCAATATCGACGCCCCAGCAGCAGGCAGGAATACTGAGCTTCTACGATGCCCCTGAGAGGGGGCCGAAGCTGAGCCCGAGATTCATACTCATACTGGTTGCTGCATTCACTATAATAGTGATAGTAGCCAACCACTTCATCTGACTGTAAGGCTCTATTTCTTGGATCAGATCAAAACAACAAACGGTAGTGCAAATATTGTCCAAAAAGAAAGACCTTTTTATATCAGGGAAGGCAATACCTTTGCGTTACAATGCCTGATTATTTGGAGAAGTCAGAGATACAGAGACTCGCAGCGGAGCTTCTGGGCAGAGAGATCTCCGACTTCGCAGTTGACTTCATATATGGCATGAAGGCCACCGAAGAATTGATAAGGGTAGCGCATGCAAAACTCACGGGATTCGGACTGACCGACGAGAAGATCGCAACCAGTGCGGCTCTCCTCGGCCTCAACCCGGAAACCATCCAAAGAAACTACGAGAACCTCAGGGGGATCGGCCTCTCCGATGAGAAGATTGCAACACTGGCACAACTCCTCAACCGCGACCCTGAGACCATCCAAAGAAACTACGAGAACCTCAGGAGGATCGGCCTCTCCAACGAGAAGATCGCCCAGCAGGCAGCACTCCTCAGCCGCGACCCTGAGACCATCCAGAGAAACTACGAGAACCTCAGGAGGATCGGCCTCTCCGATGAGAAGATTGCAACCAATGCGGCACTCCTCAGCCGCGACCCTGAGACCATCCAGAGAAACTACGACCATCATATAGGCATGCTAGGCGGAAGAGGGTCGGGGAAGTCCATACTGACAAGTCAAGCCCAACTACTTAGCAGACCTCCAGGAACGGATGATAATGGAAGCAAGAAGTCCCTCGCCTCCGGCGGATTTGCTGGCACTTTCCAGTACCTTGCATACATTGACAGGATGAGTGGAAATGGGCATGCCCCCACGCATCGCCGTAATCCAATGCTGCTAGGAACCACCCCCACAAACAAGCGCGAGAAGATCGCATGGTTACTGCGGGAGGTATACGATTACAGGAAACTTGGGCCTGATGAGAAGAAGTCTGCGATAAAGAGGGTCTACAGGTTAGTGTCCGATGAACCAAAACTTCTACTCTACTCGATCTCAACCCTGAAAATGAGGAAGGATGCGATAAGGCAGAAGGTTACGTGACTCTCAGGCAAGCCTGAAAAGGTCCTTCTTCTTCTCGCTCACGTCTCCTATCTCGGCAAGGTAGTAGAGCACTCCTCTGAGTCCGTTCTCGTCGAGCTTCGACTTCTCGGCAAGGTCGGAAACCTTCATCTCCCCGCCCTTAAGCTCCTTTATTATGATCGGAGAGCACTTCTCTATGAAAGGTCGAAGCATTATGTAGAACTTCTTGTTGAACGCGCGCGTGCCAACGACAAGACCGCGCCTTATGCTCTCCTCAAGAGCCGCTGATACTGTTGCAGCCTCTGCCTCAGTCTGCAGAACTACGAATCCCTGCTTCTCCAGAAGCTTTATATTGTCATCCTCCATGTTGGCGCGGATTCGGAGAAGATGCGCATACTGCTCCTCCGGCGCCGGTGTCGGCCGCGGAGCAGACTGTGACTGGATCACCTTTTTCCTCATTAAGAATCTGTCATAGATATTCTTCTGTATGCTGTAGAGGACTGACTTGTCCCTCTCGCTCCTGAACGTCGCGACAGCCTTCTTCTTTATCAGCTGCTTTAGTATCTCGTTCTCCTGCTGGTTGAGCATCTTCTCTACGTTTGCCTGCGTCCTCTGCTGGTACCTCAGGGTATCAAGCTTCTTCAGGACCGCGATCTCCTCCTCGCTTATCGACTCGCCCTGGGCCTGTCTCTGCACTGGCTGCGGCTTCTGCTGCGTCCTGCCTCTGCCCATTATCATATTCGCTATATCTGACTTCTTTGCAAAGAGGTACGCGCTCTCATTATACTTGAAGAAGTCTATCTCGTCTCCTTCGCCTATTCCAAGTTCCTCTAAAACGTCAAAAGGAAGGTACACAGCAAGCTTGTTATTATATTTATAGACCTTGACCATAGGAAGACCAATTAGTATATAAGATTGCAAGAGTTTACTATTATCATGCAAAGTATAAAAGGGTTTGCGAGAGCCAGATCCAAGGCAACCTACGATGTTAAAATCGCTACTGCGGGGCCTTCTGACATAAGAAGAGCCACGCAGAAAAGGAGCTTATTCGCCGATAAGAGGCAGAACGGAACTGTGCTCGTCATAGCAGGAAGTTCCGAGTACTATGGCGCACCATCACTCGCATCCACTGCAATTCAGAACACACTAGCCGCGCTGAGAGTCGGAAGCGGATATGCAATGGCATACGTGCCAAGTTCCATTCTAAAGACGGTAAGAATGCAGTCACCAGGAGTCATAGTAAAACAGGCAGGAAGAAACTCGATAGAGTTCAGCAAGGATCTCAAGAAGTCAATAGACCATGCGGATGCAATCGTGATCGGTATGGGGATAGGCAGAAAGTCTAGAACCATCAAGCAGGCAGCAAAGATCATGGACTACGCATTCTCCCGCGGCAAGAAGGTTGTAGTTGATGCTGATGCTATATACGCGCTGCGATACACCAAGTCAAAGATGAACAGCAATGTGGTCATCACGCCGCAGAGCCGTGAGTTCTCATTTCTTTCAGGCAGGGAGCCAAAAGCAAGGGACCTTCTCCAGAAAGCTAGGTCTGCGGTGGAGCTCTCAAAGCGGCTCAAGGCGAACATAGTGCTAAAGGGGCATGAGTCGGTAATAACGGACGGGACTGAGGTAAAGGTGAGCAGGCCTCGAAGCTCTGCTCTTGCAACCATGGGGACTGGAGACGTGCTCGCCGGGATAATTGCCGGCTATGCCGCAGGCGGAGCAAAGATGTTCGATGCCGCTGTTGCGGGAACCTACTTGCACTCCCTCATAGGGGATAGACTATGGAGGCGAATGGGTAACCACATAATCGCAACAGACATCGTTGGTGAGATACCTTTAATATTAAAGCGCTTCGATAAGAATTCAAGGTGAGTCAATGGCAGGAGGCACTGGAAAGAAGATCGGGGACAATGTCTACGGCTACATCAATGTGAATGATGCAGAGCTCAAGGTCATAGACACGCCCACATTCCAGAGGCTGAGGTACATCAAGCAGCTCGGCGCTACCGATTTCGTATATCCGGGTGCAACACATACCAGATTCTCGCACTGCCTGGGCACCATGCACCTAGTCGGACAGTTCACCGGAAGCATGAAGAGCAGAGGCATAGATATCGGCAATGACAAGGAAGAGCGGGAGAAGCTGAGGCTCGCCGCGCTTCTCCACGACGTCGGCCACTATCCATACTCACATACTACCGAGAACGTGGTGGTGAAGGAGTTCAAGGGCAAGAACCACGAGGAGTTCGGGGCATATCTGATCAAGAAGTTCCTTGCCGAGAAGCTTGGCTCTTACTCTCCCTCAGAGATAATCGATATCTTCATGGGAAAGAGGAGCACCTCGAGCCTGCTCATATCCTCGGCGCTCGATGCCGACAAGGCCGACTACCTGATGAGGGACTCATATAATGCAGGAGTTCCTTACGGCAGGGTCAGCCTCCAGACCCTGATACGCACAATGTCATATGTCAACAACGGGATAGTCTTCGAGAGGGACGAGGTTGCCGTGGAGAACTTCCTGATCGGGAGGTATCACATGTATCGCGCGGTCTACTACCACAAGGCCGTGGTATCGTTCAATCTAATGGTCGAGAAGATATTCGAGCTGCTTGTGGAGGAAGGCTATCTCACGCATCCAAACGATCTGCTGAAGGGCGAGGATGAGATCGAGATATCCGGATACACTGATGCTCTTCTCATGACCGCGATGCACGAGTATATGCGATCCGGGAAGGACGGATTCCTGAGGAGCCTCATACGCCTATTTCTCTCAAGGGAGCCGCTCACGTGCCTCTACCTGAGCCCGCAGGCATCTGAGAGTGGCACGATACCCAAGGAGATTGCAAAGGTGCAGCGCCTCTCCGGTGATGACAACGCAAAGAGGAGGCTTGCGGCAAGGGCCGGGGTCGATGGGGAGGAGGTCTTCGCGGTAACGATGAGGCCACTGAGCCTCATAGACGAGAAGACGAAGGTGTACGTAAGGAGCAAGGGAGAGCTAAAGTCTATAACGGAGAGCGGCGGTCTGGTTCTGAACATGGTCGGGAGCAGGACGCTCTACGACTCCAGAGTCTACTCAATGCCGGGAAGGTCGAAGAGCGTGCTCGAGGCGCTGAAGCGGTATCTAAAGAAGTGATATGATGATGGGTCCAAGCCAGCAGGTAAGAGGGGAGTTCGCATCGCTGATAACGGAGGCCGTAAAGCGCCTCTATTCGGAAGCCGGCATAAGCGATGACCAGATCCTGCTCTCCATCTCAAAGGCCAAGCCCGGGTCAGGCGACATAAGCTCCTCGATATCGTTCGGGATCTCAAAACAGCTTAAGAGGGCGCCGCAGGAGATCGCGAAGTCCATAGCCTCGGGTGTAAAATTCACTAAGATGATCACGTCCATGAAAGACGAGAACGGCTACGTAAACGCATCGATAAACGAGAGAGAGTATGCGAGGCTGGTGTTCTCCGCAATCGCGGAGCGCGGTGAGATGTATACTTCAAACAGCATGGGTAAGGGCAGGAAGGTGTTAATAGAGTTCCCTGCCGTCAATCCTGGCAAGCCGTGGCACATAGGTCATCTGAGGAATGCCATCCTCGGGGACACTATCGCGAACGTGATGGCAGCATCATCATACAATGTCGAGCGCGAGGACTACATAGACGACCTCGGCTTGCAGATAGCGGAGAGCCTCTGGGGGTACATGAACCTGAGCGACAAGCCTGACAAGAAGTTTGACCAGTGGCTCGGCGAGCAATACGTAAACGTGAACAAGATAATGGCGGAGAGGGAGATAAAGCCGCAGATAGACGCACTGGCAAAGCGGATGGAGGAGCTCGATACGAAGGAGGCGAGGGAGGCAAGATCCCTATCAGAGAGGTGCGTGAAGGCGCAGTACGAGACCGCATTCAACTACGGGATATACCACGACGTGATGATATGGGAGAGCGACATCGTCAGGGCCAAGCTGCTCGCAAAGGCCATGGCCATGGGCATGGAGAAGGGGGTATTCGAGAAGGTCACGGCGGGCAAGTACGCGAACTGCATAGTGGTCAATCTGGAAAAGGTAAAGGGGGTCGCTAAGGACTTCGAGAATCCGAGCGAGGACACGAAGGTCCTCGTGAGAAGCAACGGAACAGCGACCTATGTTGCGAAGGACATAGCATTCCACATGTGGAAGTTCGGCATAATCAAGGCGGACTTCCATTACAACGTGATGCTCGAGAGGCAGGAGAACGGCAAGCCACTCTACACCACAGCGGCGAGCGGCAGCGACGCGGTCTTCGGAGAGGCCGAGGTAGCGGTAAACGTGATCGGCTCTGCGCAGAGATACCCGCAATTGATACTCAAGGCGGTGCTGGAGCTGATTGGATACAAGAAGGAGTCGTCAAACATAGTCCATGTCTCCTACGGGGAGGTCGGGATCGAGGGGGGATCCCTCAGCGGAAGGAAGGGCGGATGGCTCGGGGAGGGCAAGAGCTTCACGGCTGACACGCTTCTCGAAGAGGTGAAGGCGAAGGCCCTCGAGATAGTCAACAGCAGCGAGAAGATAACGGACAAGAGCAAGTCCGGGGAGATAGCTAAGGCAGTTGCGATCGGAGCCATAAAGTTCGAGTTTCTCAGGATTGCGCCGGAGAAGCGCGTCACATTCTCATGGGAGAGAGCGCTGAACTTCGAGAGCAGCAGCGCGCCTTACTGCATGTACACGTATGCGAGATCGAAGAGAATACTGGAGAAGGCCGGCTACGTCGCCAAGCAGCTCTCTGAGGCCGACTATGGCACTGTGGAAAGGGATCTGGACTTCGAGCTCCTCAAGATGATCGGAGAGGCGCAGGAGACTGTTGAGAAGGCGTGCTCAGAGTACAGGCCCAACGTGATAACGGACTATCTGCTAAATCTATCGTCGCTCTTCAGCAGGTTCTACGAGAAGATGCCGGTGATAAAGGGCGGCAATGCCAAGGATCTGAGGTTGGCACTCGTTTCGGCAACGATGGGGGTTACAAAGCAGGCGCTCTCGCTCCTAGGGATAGACGTTGTCGACTACATGTAATGCCAGAGCATAAAGAAAGACTCTAAATAATTCAGATG
>JAJYXH010000071.1 GCA_021791075.1 Microcaldota archaeon | reverse complement strand
GGGGTCAAGGTATACCCCGCAGTTTAGTGCGGGGACGGAATTGACCCCACCATATTAACACTACACTATTTTTCTATCCTGAAGATAAAGAGTCTTTGGTGGCGAGTGGGCGCGGTTTGACACGCCCAGATTTTTCGCCGCCGAAGTGAACAATATGGATAGCGTAGACTCTGCAAAGAATATAGAACCCGTGGCCAAGGGGCTTGGCTCAAAGTACAACTTCCAGCACTTTGTCTTCGTGACAAAGTACAGGTATAAAATGTTCAGGAATCCGAAGACGATTGGGGTGATCAAAAAGGCATTCTACGACGCTGCGGAGAGGCACAAACTGTCCATAAAGGAACTCTCGTTCGGCGAGGACTTTGCGCATGTCCACATGGAGGTGAGTGTGCCAATCAATATGACTGTGGCAAAGGCCGCACAACTGCTGAAGGGATACTCGTCCTATATAGTCTTCAAGGAGATTCCAAACCACAGACTGAGATATCCGCAAGGACATTTCTGGGGCGTAGATTTCAGTTGCGGGAGTGTCGGACCTCGCAATGAAGAGACACTACAGAGATACATCCGCAGACAGGACATCTCCGGCCAGACAAAACTTGCAATGTAGTTGTGTTGCGTGGCCTCCGATACCCCACCCTTCAGGGTGGGGAGGAGGTCATTCGTAGGCATTGGAACTGTTGCCGTATCGCTTGTTTTCGTATTCGGCCCGATCTTCAGGAGATTCCTCCATTACGAGGAGGGCCTCATCGAGAAAGACATCAGGGGGCTGGAGAAGAAGATCTAGTGCCTGTTATCCGAAAGTGAAGGTATAGGTCTCGAATCCAGGGCTCGCGCGTATCTCCATCTCGTGCGCACCGTACGCCGGAGCCGAGACAAGATTGTAGAGCCTCGATCCCGTGGATGTGCGAGAGCAGAGTCTGGAATAGCACACCGATTATCGAGAATACGAGTGTAAACTACCACGCCCTAAAGGGCGTGGTAGTTTACCCAGAATGAACAGGTCTACGTTCTCGGTGCTTCTGCTCCTCCTGAATAGTATGGCCACATAACCGCCAACTATCACATATCGTACGCTGATCCTGGAGATGAAGTTAGGTACAAGCCTGTCGAGTATGGTGATCTCCTTATTCGGGAGCCTTATTATGCCGTCTCTGTAGGAGTATTCCACTAAACCACTTGACAGATATATGGCTTCAATATCCCATAAATGGATGTCTGGGGTCGCCGGGATTTGAACCCGGATATGCAGGTAACGCCTGTATCACAAATCATCGCTCCAAATCTTAATCATCGCACTTAGCTCATAGATATTGTATAAACATCTGGAGCCTGCCGCGCTGCCAAGTTACACAACGACCCCGTGGCAAGGATACTTGCATTTGTAGAATATATAACTCTTGCTATCTGCTCCTGCCAAGGAGCCTCTTTATCAGAGAGATGTTGCTCTTGGGTGCATCTATCGCACCGGCCCTCATGCCCGCGTTTGCCGCGCACGCGGCAGCAAGCGACCTTACGTCCTTCGAGAAATGTGAGTCCCTGTCCAGAAGGCAGGCCGGAACGTGCCTTGCGATTCCTATCGGCACGGAGTCGTCATCCCTGAGCATCCCCAGGACCTTTCCCCCGTACTCGTGCTCTATCTCATTCATACCGAGCTCGTACCTCTTCTTCCTTACCCTGTTTATCACAAGCCCGTGCGGAATCTTCATCATGCCGAACGCGGCGTCGAGCCTTATGCTGCTTGCGAACGAGGGCATGTCCGGAGACATCACTATCATGCCGTAGTTTACCCTGTATATGCTGTCGAGCAGCGCCGATCCCGGGGAAGTGTCGAAGACAACGAAGTCGTATCCCTGGTTAAGCATCTCTTCGGTCGCATCCTCCATCCCAGATCTAGAAGGCGCTTCATGCGTCATGGACATCGAGCCCGGAACTACGGTAAGCCCGGAGTGGAGATGACGTACCGTGGCCTCATGCAGCCTGGCCTTTCCCCTAAAGAGATCGCTGCATCCCCTGCTCCTTCCTTCAATGCCAAGGTGAATCCCAACGCTCGGGTTGACGGTATCTGTGTCCACGAGCATGGTCTTGTAGCCAGCTCCCGAGAGCACAGAGGCGAGGTTTACGGCCACGCTGGTCTTGCCCACCCCTCCTTTCTGGGATGCAACCACTATGCTGTACGACCATGGCATCCGATCAACCCCTAGTTATCCTCTCGCGCATTCTCCTCATCTCCCCAATCTTGCCTCCCGAGTGGATGTGCCTTCTGACTTTCCTTCTCAGGAATAGGGCTATTATCACGATGCTGGCAAGCAGGCTAACGATGGGCAGATACTCCTGCAGTGTAAGAGGTTCTACGAAAGACAAACTAACTACCTTTGCGGCACTGGTCATGTCCGCACATCGTCTTCCTGAAATCTAAAATGGGAAGAGGGGTTTATAAATATAGTGTCTTCATTCACGATTGGTAGCAATAATGGATACTATAAAGGCCATAATATTCGACATCGGAGGCGTCGTGGTAAAGTTTCACGACACGGGGTACTTCTCCTACCTATCCGAGGTAAGCGGCAGGAGCGCGAAAGCGATAGAAAGGATGGTGGTTCCAATGATCCCGGACTTTGAACTCGGAAAGTTGAAGGCAGGACAGTTCGAGAGAAGGATTGCAGAAGCAATAGGGATAGGCAGAGGCGAGGTGCAGTGGCTTGGGTTTTACAAGAAGCACCTGAAGATCGACGTTGACGTCACGGATCTGATAAGGGGGCTCCACGACTCCTACATTACGGGATACATAACCAACATCGACGCCGCGAAGTACTCCGTATTTACGAGGATGTTCGGGAAGGAGATCTTCGACTACGGCGTTGCGTCATGCAGCATACATGTAAGGAAGCCGGATCCCAGGATCTACAGGTACATGCTGAAGCGGATGAAGGTAAGCCCTGGAGAAGCGGTATTCATAGATGATATGCCGAAGAACGTGAGGGGAGCGAGGAGGCTTGGAATAAACTCAATACTTTATAAGAACAGAAGGCAACTTGATATAAGCCTGAGCAAGGTGCTCGGGTACTAAGGCCGATCACATGAAAGAAGAGAAGGTTGACGAGAAGGGACTCTCAGCGAAGAAGTCGGAGAACTTCTCTGAGTGGTACGTTCAGGTTCTCACCAAGTCTGGGTTCATAGACTACACCGACGTCTCAGGATGCTTCGTCTTTCTTCCGTCCTCCTATGCCATATGGCAGAAGATAACCGAGGTTGTAGACAAGGAGTTCAAGAGGGAGGGGATAGAGGATGTATACTTCCCGCTCCTGATTCCGGAGAGGCTGCTTGCCAAGGAGAAGGAGCACTTTGCCGGTTTCATACCAGAGGTCGCATGGGTCACCCACACGGGAGAGACGAAGGCCGAGGAGCGCCTTGCAATAAGGCCCACTTCCGAGACCATCATGTACAAGAGCTACTCGAAATGGATAAGGTCGTGGAGGGACTTGCCGCTGCGATTCAACCAGTGGAACAACGTGCTCAGATGGGAGTTCAAGCATCCTACTCCGTTCATAAGGTCTAGAGAGTTCCTCTGGAACGAGGGTCACAGCGTCTTCGCTACATGGGAAGAGGCGAAGGCGGAGAGGGACGTCGTGATTGGAATATACAAGATGGTGCTCAAGGACTACCTTGCGCTGCCAGGAATCGTAGGAAGGAAGAGCGACAAGGAGAAGTTTGCCGGCGCAGTGGAGAGCTACAGCATAGAGCACGTCATGCCTGACGGCTGGGCGCTGCAGGGACCCGACTTCCACCTCGACGGCCAGAACTTCTCCAAGGCCTTCGACATAAAGTTCCTGGACAAGGACGGAAGGCACGAGTATGCATGGCAGAACACGTATGCCATAACCACCAGAGAGCTCGGCGTCATGGTTGCCGTGCATGGCGACGACAAGGGGCTAGTAATTCCGCCGAGGATCGCACACATGCAGGTCGTTATAGTTCCGATATACAGGAAGGAGGGCGTGGAAGAGGTAAACAAGTATGCAAGGAATGTATACGAAACGCTAAGGAATGATTACAGGGCAAAGTTCGACGACAGGGAAGGATACTCTCCCGGGTTCAAGTTCAACGAATGGGAGCTGAAGGGAGTACCAATAAGGATAGAGATAGGCCCGAGGGACGTCGAGAACAAGAAGGCGGTTATCGTAAGGAGAGACAACGGAGAGAAGAAGGAAGTTTCCGTAGCTGATATTCCAAGGTCTGTCGAGGAGACGCTGACAAAGATGCACGAAGAGCTCTACAGAAAGGCTGAGGCGATGCTTAAGTCATTCATGCATCTCGTAGAAGACTATGATGCGCTCAAGAAGACCCTAAAGGAGAAGGGCGGTATAGCCAGCGCGCCGTGGTGCGGTGATGGAGATTGCGAGAACAAGATCAAGGAGGAGACCGGTGCAAAGATAACCAACATACCCATAGATCAGGGAAAGATAGACTCAAAGTGCATATACTGCGGAAAGAAGGCAAAGGAGAGAGCCAACTTCGCAAGGTCTTACTGAACGTTCAGCGTATCCTTGTTCTCCTAGACATCTGTTCATCGACATTCCCATTCCTGAGAACTCCTGAGAATGCATCGCCGATTGCTGCGAGGCTTGAGGGTCTGTCGTCAATGAGCCCCCGACTGCTTCTTCGTGCCTCTTCGAATGCCTCTCCAGATCTAAAAAGCTCCCTTATTACGTGAGGCTTCTTGCCCTCCACGAGCATGGTCTTGATTCCGTGCCCTTCCATCTCGCGTATGGCCTTGCTCTTTGCGCTTGCACTTCCTCTTCCCAGCGCCTTCTGCTCTACGGAGCCGTTAGATACCGAGAGTATGAAGACCCCGTCAACCTTCCGGCCATGGCTCTCAAGCCATATGGCAAGCTTTGCGGTAAGTGCGTCGTTGTCGCCTAGCGTTGTCTTCGGCTCCGACACGGAGTCGTTCTCATTGACTATCGGTATCCTGCCCAATTGAAGATTCTGGCTGATGACGCGCATGACGCGGCTTGTCTCAGGATTATCCTTGTTTATCTCGAAGTGGTTGCTCTCAACGAGCACCTGTGAGACTCCTATGTCCTGCCTGCCGAAGTGGTTGCCATACTCGCGCATCAATTTATCCTGGCCTGCGGATGCGAAGGTTCCAGGATCCGTATTCGCGGTAGCCTTCTCGCCTACCTCCGCCCTACCGAGTTCCACGGCCCCTGAGGTGACTATTATGAATCTCTTTCCCGCGCACCAGAAACCGGAGATGTCCTGGGTCATATGCTCAAAGACGTTCCTGTCAGGTGACCTATCCTCATTTAGAAGCGTGCTTGTGCCTGCCTTTACGATAAACAGATTTCCTCGTTCTAGCTCGCTCATCACATCACTTTATTCCGGCAAAAGGCGGAACGGCCCTCGTGTAAAGCCTGCGCAGATCTCTTATTCGCAGCCTTACAATGCTGGTTGGCGGGACATCGCTCTCACTCCATTAATCCGATCTATTCTAAATCGGCCCGCCTTATAAATCTTCTCTACGAACCGTCTCAGAGACTCTCTTAATCATCACTGATCAGAAATACCTCGTATCATCATTAACGTTCGTATTAGATTAGTCCCGACCAGATTCGAACTGGTGTTCATGGGTCCAAAGCCCATTGTCCTTGGCCACTAGACGACGGGACTGCGAACAACCATCTCTCTTCAATAATATAAATGGTGTTGTTCCTACAGCTCCTTCGTAGCGGTGTCAACGGGCTTCTTCTCATATGCGAAGACCGCCTTCTTCACCGCCCTCAGGGAGAGCGTGGCGCAGTGCATGCGCACCGGGCCGGGATCTATGCTTATCAGCTTCAGCAGTGCTTGCCTATCCATCTTCTCCACATCCGTTAGGCTCTTCCCCTTCAGCGACTCTGTAAGAATGCTAGCGGTGCCCATCGATATGACGCATCCGCTTCCCTCGAACGATACGTCCTTGATCTTTCCGTCCAATATCCCGAGATAGATGTCTATCTTGTCCCCGCAGGAGATGTTCTCCTCGTGCATCCTCGTATCTGCCTTCTCCATCGCGCGCTTGTTCGACGGATGCTCATAGTTGTATATAAGGTTCTCTGCGTACATGTCCAGATCCATGGAATCACCAGGCCGGTTAGTCAGTGACAAACTCCCGCTGCGTGAATCTGCCGAAGATCGTCCGGAAGATTCCGAGTCCTATGCGGTTGACGAGCTTCCTGTATCTGTACAGGACAGCAGCCAATATCACGCTCAGCACGGCACCGACAAGCACGTCGGTGAAGTAGTGCTGGCCAAGGTATACCCTGCCGAACAGGAGCAGCGCCAGCCAGACTATATAGAGCACCTCGAGATATTTATAGTTTTTCACGAAGAACGCAAGTCCCGTAAGGGTCATGGCATGGCCCGACGGGAAGCCATAACCTCCCTCGCACCCCACCGTGTTTATCCAGGAGTAAGAGCTTAGCTCGCACGGCCTGGGGACCTTGAATATGGTCTTCAGCACCTCTGCCACTGCAAAGAGTAACACCCCGGCGAACACGAAGGAGAAGACGTTCCTGTCCTTCTTGTAATAGAGATAGACTGCTATCAGGGGAAGCACTATGAGGAAGCTCTTCGCAAGATAGCTCATAAAGACGTTGAGTCCGGGGCTTGCAAAGCTGTCAGCGAACCTGAATGCCGCGGTGTTCGTCATGTTGAGTATCGACTCTATGGTCATGGATATCAGCAGATGTTTTATAATATTGAAAGTGATTATATATAAAACCGTGAGGATTGGATATGTTTTTCGGAGGAAGCAAGGAGCCGGAATCGGTTGCGATTGAGAACCTGGCGCCGGTGCTCAGGGACGAGTTCAACAGGAAGCTCTCAAGGCTGGAGTCAAAGGCAGCTGGCATTGTCACTGGAATAGCGTCGTCTGTCAAGGACTTCGTGGCCGCATGCGATGCATTCAGGAACCTCGAGAAGGAGCCGGACCTAGAGTACGTGAGGACGACCAGCTCCACTCACGTGAAGGACCAGAAGAACTCCTACTCGAATCTTCTCTCGCGCATGATATCGAACGACACGAAGGAGGATGCCAGGTACGAGACGATATACGACAGGTACTACGAGGTGGTGCAACGGACCGGCGCATTCCTGAACGACATCCTGAAGGCAAACGCGCAGTTCAAGATGGTGCTCGACGCGTATCCCAACGACCTGAACAAGTTCAAGAAGTCGTTCTCTTCCATAGAGGTTCAGTGGAGGATGCTCAAGGCCGAGCTCGAGGCAAGGAACATGGACTTCAAGGAGTACCACGAGACCCTGGGGAAGATACAGGCCCTTATGGCGCTGATTGACGAGGCAAAGACGATCGAGTCTGCCCTGGCCGAACTCGAAGGCGCGCCGCAGCATGCGGTAAAAAAGGAGGAGGTCGAGGGTCTCGCCGGGAAGATAGCGTCGATAAGGTCACAAGAACAGGCGATAAACAGGAAGATATCAGAGGTAAACTCGGAGATAGGCATACTGATACACACGATAGAAAAACCGGCAAGGAAGCACGACTACCTCTCGCTCTACAAGCCGAAGCTTACCCCTCTGCTGGACGATCCGTCGTCGCTGCGAAACGAAGACAAGTACTCGGAGTTCTACAAGCAGATAGGCGAGATCAATGGCGAGGTCGAGAAGGGGACGATAGCGGTAAAGAACATGTCCGAGGTCAGGGACGCCCTGGAGAAGATACTGGAGGGAAGGCTGAAGTCGATGCTTGACGAGGTAACGGATCTGGAGTCGAACAAGCTTCCGCTCGATGCGGAGCTGAGGGACCTTGAGAGGATGAAGCATGAGATGGAGAACCTGCTCCATGGGAATTCGCAGAGGGAGTCGGCGCTGGCCGAGATGAGAAACAGGTCGGTCAGGGTTAAGGAAGACATCGGGAAGATAAGATCAGCGGTAGAAGGTCTATTCGAGAGATACTACAAGAGAAGGATACGTGTTGCGCTCTAGTTCCTGGATAGGTCGTCCCACGACTTCACGAACTTTCTGGCAGTCTCGACGGGGTTGTCTGCACCCAGAATCGCGGATATCAGTGCAACTCCGTCCGCACCGGCCTCCCACACCTCCTTCAGGTTCTCAAGCTTTATGCCGCCTATCGCAAAGATCGGGAGTCCCGTGGATCTGCGTATCTCCTTAAGCCCCTCAACGCCTATTATGTCGCCGTCGGTCTTGGTACTCGTCGGGTATATCGTTCCTACGCCAAGATAGGTGGCGCCATCGCCGTCTGCCATGAGCGCCTCCTTCTGGTTGCTTGCCGACGCCCCTACGATCTCGCCTCTAAAGACCCTACTCACAACGTCGAGCCTGACGTCGTCCCGGCCCACGTGCAATCCGTCCGCGCCTACGGAGAGCGCCAGGTCAAGACTGTCATTTATTATGAACGTTGCCCCGTAAGACCTGCAGAGCTCCTTTATCTGATTCGCCTCGTGCTCCCTCACCCTGAAGGTCGCCTCCTTCTCCCTGTACTGTATTATCCTGACCCCTCCGTTGAGAAATATCATCGCGCTCTCCGCGTGCGACTGACCGAATGCCCTTGACGTTATGCCGTATATTCCCCTCAGCTCCATAGATTCACCTTCTCCTCATAAAGTGCTCGTATCCCCTGCTCTTTATCGAGATTCTCCTTCCATCCTTTATCAATATGCTCTCAGTCTTTGTCACTCTTCCTATCATTGTCATCCCCATACTCCTCTTCTTCATGTACTCCCTTGCCCTCTCGTAGCGATTCTCCGGAAGCGTGAACATCAGCTCGTACTCGCCACCGAAGTTGAGTGCAAGCTCCTCGATTCCTATCCCAAGCCTCTTGGCGGCTCCGAGGGCCTCCCTGCTTAAAGGAAGCCTGGAGAACTCTATCTCGAATCCTATCTTGTTTATCCTTCTCAACTGCGAGATTGAAGAATACACCCCGTCGGATAGGTCGATTGCCGAAGTGGCTCCGATCTCATGGAGAGCCAGCCCCTCCCGTATTCTCGGCTCCACGTCCAGCAGCATGTTCGCCCATTTCTTCTGCCCGGTCTCCTTCCACATGTAATATCCTGCAGCGTTCTTCCCCAGTCTCCCTGTCACGCAGAGAAGATCCCCTGCCCTGGCTCCATTCCTCCTGATCATCCTGTTCCTGTCAACGTCTCCAACGGCTATCCCGGCAAAGTTCATCTCGCGCCCTTCCTTGAGGTCCCCTCCTCCCATCCTGGTCTTGTATCTCGACAGGCACCTCGATATTCCGCGCTCTATGGCCCCAAGGTAAGAGAGCTTGGTGCTTCTCGGCATCGTCAATGCGGTCATGAAGTATCTCGGCGTGCCTCCCATGGCAGCTATGTCGCTAAGGTTTATCGCCGCAAGGAAGTAGCCTATTCTTTCCGGGTCTGCCGAATCCGGCATGTGAGAGGATGCAGAGATCGAGTCCGTCTTCAGAAGTATGTACCTCTTGCCATCGGCAAAATAGAAGCAGTCGTCGTCGGGCCATCCGTAACCGTACATTCTGCGTATCCTCTCTATTATGGCCCTCTCTCCGATGCTGCCGAGCTTTACCTCCATACATCAGATGATTGGTACGGAATATATAATACTACTGCGCCATAACGGTCATGGCCGACATTAAATGTTTCGTCTGCGGCGATAAGCTCACCGGACCGTGCCTATACTGCGACGGGTGCAGCGGGTACACGCACATGCCGTGCGCCGTTGCAGCAGGAGAGAACGTCTGGGACTGCCCGAACTGCGCCATTCAGATGCAGCAGACGAACATATAGGAGAAAGGTAAATGCAAAAAGAAGAATAAAAAAGAAAAGGAAAAGAAAGAAAAGCCTATTTTATTCAGTTGTTCTTCTCTAGCTCCTTTATCCTCTCCGCGACGCCCCTGGCCTCCTTCTCAAGGTTATCCTTGTACTCCTTCAGGATGCCTATCTTCTCTTCCTTCGTCAGGAAGCTCCTCATCTCGTTCCCGTTTATTCCGCACATTCATATGCACCTCATATATTGGACATCCTATATAAGTGCGGCTAACCTATATAAACATATCTGACATCCTATACGACTGCGGTATACGCATCAGCCGAAATTGAGGATTAGCGGAAGATGGTCCGAGACTATCGCGTTCATCGGAACCCTGAAAGACCTTACCCTTACTCTACCGTTGACAAGGATGAAGTCAACCGGGGTTCTCGTATCCCTTATCGGAGGTCTTGTAGTCTTTATCCCGTGCTTTATTACCAGATTCGTGAGCCTCTTGTTGAGAATCTCCATGGACCTCGAGTGCGGAGAGAGGTTGAAGTCGCCGGTGAGTATTATCTTCTCATCCTTGTCAATACTCTCTATGTAATCGGCTATCATCCTGCAGTGCCTCAACGTGGTTGCGTTGCCCGTCTTCCCGGTGGGTACCCAGTAGCCATGATAGTTGAGGTCGTTCACCACCCCTGCGGGGGTCTCCATCCTCGTGTGCTGGAGGAAGCAGACCCCGTGGCTCTCCTTTCCAAGAAGCACGTTCTCCTCGGGCTTCCCCTCTGTGAAGACAGACTTCTTCCCGCTAATCCTGTATCTCGAGAGTATCATGTTACCCAGGTAGACCTTCTTGCCGAAGTACCTTGATGATAAGGAGTGCTGAAAGTACCGGTTCCTAAGCTGCGGGAAGTCCCTTTTGAGCTTCTCGAGAACAGAGAATAGGTATGAGTCAGAATCCCCTACCCCGGTCGTGACCTCCTGCAGGTTGAGTATATCCGGCCTCTCCTCCTTCAGGAACCGCGCGGCCTGATACATCAGTATGCCCTGCCATATGTTGAGCTGTATCAGCTTCATCTAACCACTATGAAAAGATGAGAAAGAGCCTGCCGCCTACTCTCTCGGGGCTATGATATAATTCTTCACAATCTTTATTACCTGGTCGATGGCCTTCCTTATGTCTGCCTCGGTCTTCGCCCCTGTGCAGATTATCTTCCCGTTCTTGAAGAGAAGGAGCGCCGTCTTCGGTTCGTGGATCTTGCATATCGCTCCGGGGAACTGCTCGGGCTCGTAGTCCACGTCGGGCGATGCCTTCGCTATGCCATAAAGGTCGAGCTCGACGCCAAGGTCTGCGCTCGCAACAATATTCTCTATCTTGAAGTCGGGATGGAGGCTGACCTTCCTTCCTGATGGTTTTGCTGCGGATTTTGCCATTTTATCACTTACTACCCTTTTTAAATGGTACTGAAAGGTATTTATATATTTATATGGCATCTACTACTAGCTCATTATGCCTTTCAGCCTCGGGCTGGCAGCGCATCCTACACAAGTGAAGTTCATGACTGGAAGATCGCACGGTTTATTCTCAGGAAGGTCGAGGCACCTCTCGAGGCATGGCACGCTCTCGAGCCTAGGTCTCACCAAGCTGATCAACAGGTTCAACGTCGGGGACAAGGTCGTGGTGACGCCGCACGGTAGCAGGAAGAACATACCACACCCAAGGTACAGGGGAAGAGTCGGGATAGTGGTTGGAAGCAGGGGAGACGCCTACGTGATCGAGATCATGGTCTCAAAGTCCGCGATGAGGACTCTCGTGGTCCCGCAGGAGTACCTGCAGAGACTCAC
>JAJYXH010000065.1 GCA_021791075.1 Microcaldota archaeon | reverse complement strand
GTCCTCTTCAAACATTCCTGTCGCCAGCATTTCCTTTGATAGAAAGAGTTATTAGAGTTTATTGGCTGTTATAATACTGGAAGTTGTATCACTTTATTGGAGTGCTATAAATACCGCAAGTTTAAATAGCCAGGATGGGCAATAACCTTATGGCTGGCAGAAAGCTTAAGAGATACGGTCTGGAGAGCGCAGCAAAGGTGCTCATAGTTATAGGGTTGCTGCTTGTTCTTTTCTCCTGGTTTGCCGGATTCTATTATTTCCAATCAGCAGGCAAAACAACATTGTTCATAGCTCCTTTGGTATTTACCTGCGTTTTGGTGATGCTCCTTCTGATAATCAAATATAGATATACCTTATTTGAGAAATACCCGTACCTCATGAATCTTCCCTCGCTGTTCTACCGCATCGGAGACCAAGAAGGCGCAAACAACCAGAGCATTGCCTTCAGTATGATATTTACCGTGCATGCTTTTGTAACTGCATTTATAGGCTTCTTAAGCCTGCTTTTGACAATCTCGATTGGTTCTAGCGTTAAGGGCAGTGCGGCTTCTCCTTTCCTATATATATTTGGGGGCAACCGTAATCCTGGTCGTATCGGTGCTGTTTCTGTATCGCAGAATTTACATAAGGTTCGCGAAGTGAACTTTGCAGGGATTTGTTTGTGTGCATTTATCTGGTTGAGTAAAGGTTAGGCCATTCCCTTTATCTTCATGTTCGGATCACACGCTTTCTTTGAAAATATCAGCATATAATGAGTGTCCAATGATTTTTCCTTCAAATCCCCATTACTTCCTTTGTTTTGCATGACGAAGCTAAGGCTTTAGAGCTTTGAGCTTGATAGATAGTCTGATGTATGATCTTAAAGTTATTGTAGGTCTTATTGCCTCTTTACTTGTATTTGTTGGTTATGTCCCTTATATCAGAGACACTATAAAGGGAAAAACGAAGCCGCACATCTACAGCTGGTTTATTTGGGGGTTTGTTACCCTCTTGGTCTTCTTTTTCCAGTTTAATGCAGGCGCAGGAGCTGGATCTTGGCTGACGCTTAGCGCAGGACTTGTATGCCTTTTGATATTCGGACTGTCTTTCTGGCACGGAATCAGAAATATAACTAGATTGGATACTGTATTCCTTATACTGGCCCTGGCTGCTCTAGGACTTTATATAATTACAAAACAGCCCTTGATATCTGTTATTTTACTTGTAGCCATAGACATGCTAGGTTTTATTCCCACAATTAGAAAGTCTTGGAATAAACCTTATACAGAGACCTTGTTTAGCTATAGCCTAAACACGTTTAGGTTTGCCATTGGGATATATGCATTAGAGACCTATACAATTGTAACATATTTGTACCCAGTAGCGTGGCTTTTTGCAAATGGTTTATTTAGTGTATTACTCATTGTAAGGAGAAGGCAGCTTAGAAAGAAAATAGATGATTGACATATATGTATGTTAAAGCGGACTTAAAGGAAGATTCAGCGTCCCTCTTGGGGCTGACCTCTTAGAGGTATGAGTCCCTTAACGAAACCCGCATATAAAAAGGGAAGAACTGACATAAAGTCTATGAAAACGGCCTATTGCACAACGGAGGGTGCAGACTGGCTCTGGAACTGAAGAAGGCAGTAGAGTGGATATCAAAGATCAATATAGGATACATTCGGATCTACAATTCGAATCTGATGTACGACATCCCATGTCTCTCTATGATAGAACATATGATTATACCTATTTAAATTTTGTTACAAATAGCATATAGATTACAAATGAAGATCTTGTTTTTACATAATTACGTGCTTTTAGGCTTAGTACTCGTTTCTACTCTTATTAGTAGTGCATATGCTACAAATGCATCTTATGACGAACAATTAGGCATCACATTTACACAAAACTATACGTCACTGGCGTATAATGTAACAGCTGTAGCACAAAGCTCCAGTGATGGATATGGACCTGCATATTTGCTTAATGGTTATTCTAATACGGGCTATTGGTATCAAGTAGGCATATCATATAATTGGGGCCCTTATGCAAGAGGCTTTTATGCTAATTATGAAGTCTTCTCCCCTAACGGGCAATCAGTATTCCCACAAAATGGAGGGGGCGGTGTTCTCAGCTTTTCTGGCCCAGTAAATCAGGATGATATAATCTTATTGAACTTATATTTTGATAATGGAAGTGTAATAATGCTGGTTAAAGATCTGAATACTGGCGCAACAGCTAGTACCTCTTATAGCGACGAAGGTGCTTCTGAATTCATTGGCAATTCCTATGCCCCAGAGGAAAATGGTTATTTTACGGGTCTCATGACAGAATGGTATCATACTATCCCATATTATGGCAATGAACAAGTAGTAAATTATTCGATTTATGGTTTAACTTCAAATAATGGTGCGTGGCTTTGGGCAGATGAATTCTATTCTCCTACTAAAGAAATAATATTCTCAAATAGCACTGAGTCGCCGATATTCTTCAATGGCAAAACGTTCCATGAATTTCATTCTAATGGGGCAACGGAATATGCGAATCCTATAACATTCGTGACTGGAAATGCGCCTTTGATAGGGAGTGTGACTTCAACTATTATGCCAGGCATTACAAATTATACAACTACAATAGCCTATCCCATCAACAAAAACTCCTCTATTGTTAATATAAATTATAATATTACATTGCCCCAAAGTGGTGAGTTTAGCCAGCAGATAAGCCTCTCAGGAATAGACAAAATAAGCAAACTTCACCTAACAAGCTCAACCGATATAGAAGAATCGGGCATAAACAATACTCTGAATGTAACTACTACAAATAACAATCAGGTATTGCTTGCTTTAAGTGGCATTGGAAATAATATTAGTATAGTAAATGGCAATATTAGCATCAGCATATCCGGGATCGATAACATTATAATATTGAAAAATACAAAAGCCAGAATAGTGGTAGGAATATCCGGTATAAACAATACAATTTATCTTATAAACAGCACACTGGTTGGAGGCAATATATTTGGTATAGGAAATAAAATAATCTCCTATCAGAGAGGGATAATGACTTTTTCAAACGAAACTAATTTAACAATTCAGCCATCGACTACAATATTCATTCCTACAACGATACCGTATATCTCTAAAAATAAAACTACTATGATTACAAATTCGAATAACCAAACAAATGAAGGCTTGGGCTACACAATTTCTAGTTTTATAGCCTCAATAATAAGTTTCTTCACAAGCCTATTCAATAGTAATTCAGCTAAGACTACGATTGTCACTTCAACTTCTTATACTACGACAACTGCAACTACAATCCCATATACTACAACGCCCACTCCACCTCAAAATATCACTACGGTATCTGGGCAACAAACTACTATCTATCCTCACAATCCAAGTAGTTGTGGCAATTTCGAACTTACAATAAACTCAGCAAACAGCAGCAAATCTGAACAGTGTGAGTGGTCTGGCGGAAACTTGACCGTTTCAGATAATGAAGGTCAATTTGTACATCTTGTAGTAAATGTGTACAATAGCACCCCGTCACCTAACAATATTTATTTATTAAACCAAAGCGTATATGATAATCCTTCTTGCATTACAGATACAAAATCCTACTACTTCCCAGCAGGCGAATACACTATTTTTATAGAGAGCGGGGCAATTGGTGCTGTCTGTCAAAATAGTTATGCTTATGTGGTTTTAAATGATTGAATAATTCAATGAAAATTAGTATACACGCGTCACAGCCCTGCAATCCCTACAAGCTCCTCAAGCCTCTCGCAGTCATTGCATCCGTTCAGCCCTTTCGGCGGGCCTTCGCCGGAGTAGATCTGCCACGCCTTCTTGAGCAGCAGCTCCACCTCCTTCGCGTCCTTCCTTATCCTGTGTATCCTGGGCGTGAAAGGCATCTCAAAACCGTCGTGGTTAGTGTGCGCGTCGGTTATACGCTCGTAAGCTTCCTTGTAGGGAGGCTCGAAATAGACCAGATAAAGGTCGTTTACCGGCTTGTAGCCTATGCCCTCGGCTATGTACGCATATCCGTTGAGCTGTATCCGGTAGACGGGCATGAGCGAGTCCTGGTTTCCCGTATACCGCGCAGTCTTATAGTCCACGATGCCGAAGCTTCCGTCATGTCTCTGGAAGAGGAGGTCCGGTGCTCCTGTCAGGGTCACGCCTCCCTTTACAATCTTGAACTCCGACTGTCTTACGGGTATGATCCTCTTTACCTCGCCAATCTCGCCAAGCCATGAAGGCAGTTTACCGCTCCTCTGGAAGTGCCTCTCCACTATGTTCTTTGTGTAGGAGTCTATTGAGGAGAAGATCCCTGGGAAGCCCATCTGGTAGGGAAGGCCTTTAGCGTGCCTTTCTATCCAGAAGCACCTGGGGCAGAAGTCAACGGTGGCAAGCCAGCCCAGGTCCTTGGCTGAGATTCGCATGGATTTCTATCAGTGGCGGGTTTATTATCCCTTTTGTGGACTTGGACTTCGCCCCGCGGGCTTTTAACTGGTTTTGAAATTCTGCAACAACACGCTTATAAAAATCCGTTTACTGATAATAACCTCATGACCCTGCCACGCTGGATGAACCGTGACGTTCTTCTCATATCATTCTCTGCCTTCTTCGCCGACCTCGGATACCAGGCGGTTCAGGCGCTCTTCCCTATATACCTTGTCCTGACCCTCGCGTCCAGCCCCTTCTATTTCGGGCTTGCTAATGCGATAGCATTCGGAGGCGGGGCTCTCCTGGCATACTTTGCCGGACTGCTTGGAAACACGCACAGCAGGAGATGGCTTGCCGTGATCGGAAGCGCGTTCATGCTCCTGATGCCCATCGTCGGCCTTACGGTCAATCCCATACTGGCGATCGCGCTCTTTGCGGCAGGGTGGTGGGGCAGGAACTTCAGGGTACCTCCGCGGAGGGCGATGCTGGCCGATGCGAGCAAGAGGGGCAATCTCGGGAAGGCCTTCGGTTTCCTGCATACGCTCGACATAGGGGGTGGGATGTTCGCTGTCATCTGGCTCCTGTTTGTGCTTGGCATAGGCATTGGCCAGGGCACCGCATTCCTCATGACCTCGATTCCGATCCTGATCTCAACGCTGCTGCTCGTGGCCACGCGCGACATAAGGAAGAGGCAGCGCCCTGCAAATCCCGATGCCGGAAAGAGCAGTGGCTTCAGGATGAGGAAGAGCACTTTCAGGGGGATAATAATCGCGACGGCCCTCTATGGCTTCAGCTATTACAGCCTCGGGTTTCCAATACTGACCATAGCGACGGCCAGCTCCAGCATACTTCTGGGCATAGGCTCCTACGCGGTCTACCTCGGCGTCTCGGCATTTACGGGATACTTCATAGGCTCCAGGAAGAGGCTGAATAAGATAAAGGCCCTTGGATATCTGGGCTACATGCTCTCGGGGATAGGAACGGCATTCCTTTCCGCGGGATACGCATTTCACAGCCCCGTTTCGGTCTACTACCTGGGCGTTGCGCTTATGGGATTCGGGCTCGGGGTCGTTGAGACGATGGAACCGACGATAATCTCGCTTATGAGGAGCGCCGTGAAGCTCGACACGGGAATGGGTGCGCTGCAGGGCTCCCGGGGCTTTGGCCTCTTCTTTGCGAACCTCATAATGGGCATACTCTACGTCGTCAGCCCTTCGTACTCCTACCTCTATGCGGCGGTGATATCGATAACCGCGGGGATAATAGTCCTGGCCGCCGGAAGGGGATTCCGTGGGTAGCCCGGGCGCGACAAGAAACTTTATAAACATTTTATGCCAATAGCTTCTATGGAAACCATAGGGCACAGACTAGATAATCCAAGGCGCCTGTACTCTTTCGGCGAACTTCTTCTTCTGCCGGGGCTTGCAACGATGAGCCCGAGGGAGGTAGACTCGAGTGTCGTCCTTGACGGCATAAAGCTCAAGACACCTTTCATCTCCTCGCCCATGGACACCGTCACGGAGGCCGATCTCGCCATAGAGCTCGCGCTCAACGGGGGTTACGGGGTCATACACAGGAACTGCACCGTGGACGAAGCGGTCGCAATGGTCGAGAAGGTGAAGAAGGCCAGGGTTCCCGAGGGGGACGGGAATGCCGTTACAGACCGCAAGGGCAGGCTGGCCGTGGGAGCAGCCATCTCGCCGCTCGACATAGACAGGGCCGTGGCTCTTGCCGACAAGGCGGATCTTCTCTTCACAGACGTCGCAAGCTTCTACAACTCTAAGCTGATAGAGGGGACGAAGAAGGTCGCCAAGGCAACAGGCAAGAAGATAGTCATAGGGAATCTGGGAAGCAGGGAGGGAGTCCTTCACTCGATAAACGAGATAGGGAAGGAGAACATCGCCGCGGTCAAGATGGGCATGGGAGGAGGCTCGATCTGCATAACGACGGATGTGAGCGGGGTAGGGTCCCCGGTAACGTTCGGGGTCGAGCAGGCGGCGCTTGCACTCAAGGAACTTGGTCTCATTGACGAGATACCGATAATCGCTGACGGGGGCATAAGATACTCTAGGGACATCGCGTTCTCGCTGGGTCTAGGAGCCTCGATGGTGATGCTCGGAAACCTCTTCGCAAGGTGCGAGGAGAGCCCCGGAGAGAGGATAGTCAAGGACGGCAAGCCGTACAAGGTCTACTGGGGAATGGGCAGCGCGGAGGCGAGGAAGAAGAGGATGGTGCTCGACCGCTACCAGGACTACGGAAGGGGCAAGAAGGTCGACGAGGGGATAAAGATGCACATCCCGCTCGAGGGCAAGGTCTCGGAGGTCGTGGATAGGCTGATCGCGGAGCTTAAGGTCACGATGGGCTACATAGGGGCAAGGAACATACGCGAGATGCGGGAGGTCGCGCAGATAGTAGTAAAGACCGCCGCGGAGCAGAAGGTCGGAGTCCAGTAGATATTCAAGGTCGATTGCATGCCTGGTTTGAACGAGAACGAGAAGCTGGCCGAGCTTCACGTCCATCTTGGAAGTTCCGTAGATCCGGCGGTGATGTGGGAGATCGCGCACACGCAGGGCATAAAGCTTCCGACGAAGGATTACTGGAAGTTCGTTGGGATGATAACGGTAGATCCGAAGAAGGCAAAGTCGTTCAACGAGTACCTCGCCCTGTTCAACTGGACAGACCTCATCCAGTCGGGCCCGATCGCGGTGGAGAGGTCGGTCTACCAGACCATAGCAGGCGCTTATAGAAAGAACAATATAACCAGGCTTGAGCTCCGCTTCAACCCGATGAAGAGGAACAGGAACGGAGAGCAGGACCTCGACCAGATAATGATGGCGGCAATACGCGGGCTCGACAGGGCTGCGCTCGAGTATCCGGTAAGGTCCGGCATAATAATCTGCCTTGACAGGACCTTCACCTACAGGCAGAACAGCGTTCTTCTCCAGAAGGCGCTCAAGTACCAGGGCAGGGGAATCGTGGGCATCGACATAGCCGGTCCGAACAGGAAGGGATTCAGGTACTCGGATTACAGAGAGATCTACCAGAAGGCGAGGAAGGAGGGGCTTGGGCTTACGGTGCACGCGGGAGAGGACCAGGACTACCGTTCCGTGGTGCAGGTGGTTGAGAGCCTTGACCCGGACAGGATAGGCCATGGGGTGCGCGCTACGGAGAACGCAAAGGCGATGGAGATGCTGAGGGAGAGGGGGGTGACGCTTGAGATCTGCCCCTCGTCAAACCTCCACACGAGCGTCATAAAGGACGTGGAGCACCTTCGCAGGGTCTTTGATAAGATAAAGGAGCATAGGGTAAAGTACACGATAAATACCGACGGGCCCGAGATGCTTGTCACGCATCTCAGGAAGGAGATAGAGTTCCTGATTCAGAACCGGGTCCTTAACAGGTCTGAAGTGGCCGCTGCGAACAGGCAGGCTTTCCTTGCCTCTTTCATGTAGTGGCGTGGGTTGAGAATTTAGGCGCGGACCTGCTTGTGAGTATCGCAAATGCTATGTTCGTAAGTATTAGGAGGACAGAGCAGATGTAAAATATATCAGTGTAGTAAATCCCGCCGAGAGAGTAGAGGGTGCTTGAAAGGACAGCTACTGTGAGCCCCCTTGGAAGCAGGGATAACAGGAGGTTCTTGTATTTTGGCTCCGCCTTCCTGTAGAGCCCGAGAACCTCGCCGTATCTTGTAGCGATCAGTATGGCCACGATTATGAGGCCGTAGATGAAGTAGTCGATGGAGAGTATTGTTATTATTCCGATGAACACGAAGAAGAAGGTCTTGACCAGGAACTCCAGGCCGTTCTCTATGTCCTTCGACTCCTCCCTGCTGCCGTCATGCTTCAGGTTCAGGTATCTGTTCAGCGTCTTTGCATTGCCTATTATTATCGCGAAGATAAGCACCGCAAGAACTGCGGATGCATTGAGTATGTCGACGGAGCCGTAGAGGAGTATGGCGATGGAGAGCGTAGCAATGTAGCTGCGGGCTGTCCGTATTATGTTCCTGACAAGCATCCATCCGAATCCCGCCACGAGGCCGATGAATACGGCGGTGCTTATGTACGAGAGTGCGTACTCAAAGTAGGACGACGCAGAGAACATCCCGCCCTGGGCGACTATCAGGATGAGATAGAATGCGAGGATCGTGATTACTGAATTGAACGTGGCCTCGTTTACCTCAAGGTTATAGAACTCCGGGCTTATCTTGAGCTTCCTTATGAGCGGCAGGACCATTATCGTGGATGTCTCGCCGAGTATGACGCCGAGAAGGGCGCCGTACACTAGCGGCCAGCCAAGCAGGTAGTACATGACGAACGGCATTACTGCGGCAGGTATCGCCACGTCTGCTAACGCAATCACTATGCCCCAGCTTCCCGGGAGCCTCTTCTTCTCGCTGAACTTCATTATCTTCCCGCTGTTGAACATTATCATGACAAGGGCGAGGGTCCCGAAGAGCGGCGTCAGCGACCTGAGCAGCGCGACGTAGTCCTGCGGCATCAGTCCGCCTATCGGCCCGAGAATCAGTCCGATGAACATGAGTATGAGGACCTCGGGGATCCTGGTGCGGCGGAAGATCGCCTCGCTGAGGAACCCAACTATTATTACCAGTGATATGACGATAAGCAGCAGGTCGACAGGAATCTGGGTCTGCAGCAGCAACGGAGTCATGTTTGTTTGGTTCATACAGATTATAAAAATCTTTGCGGTCGCTTGTGCACCGAAGATAACACGAAGGCCTTAATATCTCTTGCGTGACTAATCCGATCATGAAGCTCAACAAGCTAACCAAGGAGGAGGAGCGCGTCATAGTGAACAAGGGGACCGAGGCGCCCTTCAGCGGGGAGTACGACCAGAACTTCGGGAGGGGCGTGTACATCTGCAGGAGGTGCGACGCTCCGCTCTACAGGTCCGAAGATAAGTTTGACGCGCACTGCGGATGGCCGTCATTTGACCAGGAGATAAAGGGAGCGGTGAAGAGGATCCCCGACCCTGACGGAATGAGAACCGAGATAGAGTGCGCGAGATGCGGGGCGCATCTCGGCCACGTCTTTGAGGGAGAGGGATTCACGCCGAGGAACACGAGGCACTGCGTCAACTCCATCTCTATGAAGTTCATGCCAGATGAGAAGGATAAGGATGGCAGGCAAAAGTGAGACCATAGTCTTTGGAGGAGGTTGCTTCTGGTGCACTGAAGCCGTATTCTCGATGTTCCGCGGAGTCTCGAATGTGATGCCGGGCTATGCCGGAGGAAGCACCTCGAATCCGACGTACGAGGGCGTCTGCGGCGGGGATACAGGCCATGCGGAGGTGCTCCGGATCGAGTACGATCCCGGAATCGTTCCTTTGGAGAAGCTGCTGGAGGTCTTCTTTGCGATGCATGATCCGACCTCATTGAACAAGCAGGGCGCCGATTATGGGACGCAGTACCGGTCGATAATACTCTACACAACGGCAGGCCAGAAGGCCGAGGTCGATGCATCCATCGAGAAGGCAAGGGCGGATTTCAAGAAGCCGATAGTCACGGAGGTGAAGAAACTGGATAAGTTCTACCCTGCCGAGGATTACCACAGAAGATACTACGAGAAGAATCCCAACCAGCCTTACTGCACGCTGGTGATCTCGCCAAAAGTCGCAAATATAAGGAAGGAGTTCGGACTGACGTGAATTCTTACCTGTAGTCTCCGCTGCCCCCTATCTTTCCGCGCTCCTGCCTGCTCCTGAGCTTCTCGAGATTTGAAGAGACAACGTCGTTCATGTCTATTCCGAGCTCGGTTGATATCTGAGAGACGTACCAGAGTATGTCGCCGAGCTCACCCTTCAGATCGTCCTTGTCGATCTTCACGTTGTCGCGCGCCAGCTTCTTTATCTTGTTCAGCAGCTCGCCCACCTCTCCCGCAAGGCCTATGCACGGATAGAAGAATGCGCCGTCAAGTTTGCCAGGGTATACGGCCGTGCTCTTCGCCCTCTCCTGATACTCAGAAAAATCCATTGTTTCACCTGGCTCTTCTTAACACAATAATTTAATCTAGCTTTGCAGCCGTGGCATGGATTCGCATTCCCGGAAGTCAACATTTAATTAGATTGCATGCCCTGGTTTATCAGAACGGAATCGGTGCTAATGTGGATGTAATAAGCGTTGGTGGTCTGACAAAGAGGTTCGGCGCGTTTACTGCGGTAGACAAGGTCTCTTTCAAGGTACGCGAGGGCGAGATATTCGGGCTTCTGGGACCGAACGGCGCAGGAAAGACGACAACCATAAAGATGCTTATAACGCTCCTTGCCCCGAGCTCCGGTAATGTCAGTGTTGCCGGAGCAGACGTCAAGAAGGATAAGAGGGCCGTCAGGGAGAGCATCGGGGTGGTGTTTCAGGATCCTTCCCTTGACGACAATCTGACCGGCAGGGAGAATCTTGAGTTCCATGCAATACTCTACAGGGTAGGCAAGGCCAGGAGGGAGAAGAGGGTAAAGGAGATGCTGAAGCTCGTGGAACTCGAGGACAAGGCCGATATCCTGGTAAAAAATTACTCTGGAGGGATGAAGAGGAGGCTTGAGATAGGGCGTGGACTGCTGCATGAGCCGAAAGTCATGTTCCTTGATGAGCCGACCATAGGGCTTGACACGCAGACAAGGAGGCACATATGGAACTACATAGAGAAGCTGAACAGGGAGCACGGAACGACGATCATCCTGACGACCCATTACATAGAGGAGGCGGACTTCCTCTGCGACAGGGTGGCATTCGTGGACCACGGCAAGATAGTCGCGCTCGACACGCCTAAGACGCTGAAGGAGAGGATGGGCGGGGACGTGATAACGCTGCAGGTGAAGGGCGAGATAAAGGATGCGGCCAAGAAGTTTAAGCGCATCGCATGGGCAAAGTCGGTATCCATTCGTGAGGGTGCCATCAGATTCACTGCAGATAAAGGAGACGAGCGGATTCCGGAGATAGTCAACTTTGCACAGAAGCACGGCATAGCCGTAAGCTCGGTTGACCTGAGGAAGCCGAGCCTTGAGGATGTCTTCATAAAGTATACCGGAAAGACCATAAGGGAGGAGGAAGGAAGCGCGCGGGACAGAATGAGGATCCAGCACGCGGCGTGGGCGGGACGATGATGGATTTAAACGCAGTATATGTTGTATGGCTCAGGGAGATGAAGAGGTTCAC
>JAJYXH010000100.1 GCA_021791075.1 Microcaldota archaeon | reverse complement strand
AGTGGCGTTGCGTGCGAGGGCGTCCGAATCCGCACCCTTTAGGGTTTGCGGAGGGACGCCCGAGCTGCAAGGGGTTCATAAGGGGCGAAGCCCCTTATTTCAATTTAAAGGCAAAATCCTTTACCTCGTCTACTCCGCGTACTACTGAAGGTTGATGTTCTTTGTAGTCAACTGCCAATAATTCATCCAGCATCTTACTGTCTAAAAGACCAAACTTTACCTGGAGATATGTATATAACAAATCCCTGCTTTCCACGCAATCAACAGTATTCAATAGTAGATGCAAGCATAATAATGCTTATCTTACGGAGCAGCATAAAAGATGCAGAGGAGCAGAGTAAAGGTCAAGCGGTCTTTCATTTACGTACAATATACTAAACGTAAAGTATATAAATATGTATAACATACTATACGAATATGGCTAGCATTGATGACTTTAAGTATGTGCTTACCCTCTGGAAAGAGATGGAGCTACCAGAAGTTATAGACAGGAAGATTACTTTAGATTTAGATGCAGACAAAATAATAGTCATTGCTGGTGTAAGACGTTCTGGTAAAACGAGTTTGATGTTTCAGCACATTAAAGAGCTAATGAGAAGAAAGGTGGGAAAGGACAACATTATTTATGTTAATTTTGAGAATGAGCGCCTAATAGCTACTAAAGCAACAGACATGGATAATCTCATGGTTGCGCATTCGCAAATATTTAATCCTGTAGAAGGAACTGTGTATTTGTTCTTGGATGAAATCCAAAACGTAGAGAATTGGGATAAATGGATAAGGAAGATATATGACACCAAGAAGTATAGAATTATAATAACAGGATCTTCATCGCAATTACTTAGCAGCGAGATAGCTACGGCGCTTGCAGGCAGAAACCTTTCTTATACCGTTTATCCATTCTCTTTTAGCGAGATGCTGAAATCGAGGGGCATAAGCACCGAAATTAGTAGCATAAAATTTTCTTCAAAGAAAGGCATTGTACTGAAAGCACTAGATGAATTTCTCGAATATGGCTCTTTTCCAGAAGTCATGCTTTCAAATGATCCTACAAGAAAAATGGATCTTTTATCATCGTACTTTGATGCAATATCCTTTAGGGACATAATAAAGCGATATAACCTGAGGGAAACTGGCGCATTAAACATTTTCCTTAAGATACTTGCTAGTAACTATTCAACTTATTTCAGCTCGACAAAAGCCCAGAATTATTTCAATAGTATGGGTTTTAAGATTAGCAGGGTGACAATTCTTAACTTTTTAGAATATTCTAAATCCGTATTCTTTGCTGAAACCTTGGAGCAATACTTAAAAAGTCCAAGAAAGCGATTTGCTAGACAGGTAAAGAGTTACATTGTTGACATTGGGCTATCAAGATTGTTTACAGAGATAGATAAAGGTAGGGCACTTGAAAATGCGGTGTTTATTGAGCTGCTTAGAAGGAGAAAAGCATCAGACAATATTTATTATCTGAAATTGAAATCAGGCAAGGAGATTGACTTTATTATAGGTTGGAAACCTACTAAACTAATACAGGTATGCTATAAACTTTCTAGCATTGATGTAAAAGAAAGGGAAACTCTGGCGCTAGTTGAAGCTGCTAAAGCACTTAAACTTAAGGAAGGGACCATAATTACTTATGATTACAGCAGCAGCGAGGTTATAGATGGAATAAAGATATTATACTTACCATTCTGGGAATGGACCCTCACATAGTAACGAGTAACTTACAACTTAACCACTATGTTAATTCCTCCGACCTAGCGGCAAGAGCCGCAAGGCCAGAATAATGTTATCGGTTAGTCATCTATCACCATGCACGTATTTAAATCCTAATTTTATAATGATGCACCTGAGCTGAAAACCCACGATTTCAATCGCGGGATGAAGCGAAGGCGTATAAACATTTACAATATAATAAATGTCATGGAACCTGTGCGGGCGTACAGGTTCAGGCTCTATCCCGACGCCAAGAGGCAGAGGGAGATAGACGAACAGATAGAGCTCGCGCGATTCCTCTACAACAAACTCCTCGGGCTGGCGAAGGAGGAGTACCTGAAGGACAGGAACCTGCAGATAACAAAATCCACATTCAACAGGCTCATGAAAGGGATAGTCAGTGAGAATGGGGAACTCAACAGGCTATACTCACAGGCCCTCCAGAACGTATTCGTCAGGCTGCAGATGGCGTACCAGAACTTCTTCAGGAGGGTGAGGGAGAGGAGGTCATTTCAGCCAGCAGAAGAGGATTAAGGTCTTCACCACAAAAGAGCTTGTCGGCATTGTAGGATTCCTGTAGACTTGCAGGAAGACCCCGCTCTTTTCTGAGAGCTTTCAGGCGTATGCCTTCTCATTGACAAACGGAGCAAGCGCGACTACTATTGCTGGCACGTAGAACTCCTTCCTGTTCATCCTGTCATTCGTGAGAAAGCCGACCGCTCCTCTCCCCTTCTTCGTGTCCTTCTCCCCTGCGAAGATGTCAGTCACGTCTCCAAGCTCCTTTCCGTCAAGGAGCGGCTTTACCATGGCATCCGGAAGCTGTATGTGCGGGGATGCCCCGAAGCCGATGCGCTCCCTCCTGTCCATCACGCATATCGCTCCGAATGCAAACCATCGCGAATGGATCTTCGTTATACCTCCCTCTATCCCTATGACGAGATCCGCACCAAGATCCTTCTCCTCGTTTATCCTTAGCATCTCTGCAGCGCGGTTCTCCGCCCCGAGATACGTCTCGTCATCCATGGGCTGGTCAGCCACTCCTGACTCTGCCGCTATTCCTACTACCTCCACATTCTCAAAGTACTTTGCCAGAGCCTCACGCGCTGCCTCTATCTTGACGGGGTTTACGGATCCAACCAGCACTTTCATCTTATTACCATATGCCTTTTATCCAAGCAGATACGCCCTTTACCACTTCTGCCTCGTGTTTTCTGAATGAGTGGCGGGCACCCTTGATTATGAGCGAGTCAAAACGTGTTGACCTGTTCGCCTCTCTGAGAATCTCTATGTACTTCTTTACCGGCTTTACGGCTCCCTCATCACGCGTCCCGAAAACAACGTACATCGGAGTCCTCACCTTTCTGAATTCCGAGAGCCTTCCGTCGTAGTCAAAGAGACGTGACTCAACTCTCCCCGGATCTGCTACGGAGAGAAACCTCTGCGGGGAGAAGGGCATCCCAGGCACATACACGTCCCCTTTCCGTGCTTTTGAGAGGGACTTTGCCTTCCTGACAAGGCCAGCCCATCTGCGGCCGAGCTCCTTCCTGTTGAGGTTGTAGTCGTCATCAGGAGCCAGGAATACAAGCCCCTTTATGCTCCTATCCGACTTTTTGAACTGGTAATAGAGTATCTTCTGGCATCCCGTGCTATGCCCCGCAAGTACGAACTCACTATATCCAATGGACCTTAGATACTTTAGCGCGCCTTCAAGATCCTTGATGCTGTCCTCGAATCTCTCGACCCTAGTGCCTATCCTGACTCTCTTCTGATCTCTTCCTGAAACTATATGTCCGCCGCTCTCTATGTCGTGTCCTCTGGTGTTTATCATGAAAGTGGAGATCCCCTCTCTGCCTACTGCCTTTGCAATCTCCCTTGAGACGAGGCTTGAATAGAAGTTGCCCGTCATCCCGTGGACGTACACAATGCAACCCCTCGACCCTGGTCTTCCGACAAGGAAACCGTTCAGCCTCAGGCCATCGCTTGCAAGAAATGTCGCGAGGCCGCCATGGACTGGTGCCTGTTTGTTTGCGTTCATCAAGACTCCTGCCCTTTCAGGTTAACGTTCAGCGTGGAGAGCATCTTCGTTTCAAGATCAAAGATCCTTATTAGGTGATTGTTCGTATCTGCAATATATAGCTTGCCGTTCTTGATCTTGACGTCGTTGGGCTCATAGAGGCCGAGCACGTCGCAGTGCGGGTCATCGAACCTGCAAACGCCCGGATTGTCCCTGCTTCCGACAAGCGTGGCCACGGTCCGCTTCTCCATGTCTATCATCCTTATCGCATGGTTGTACGTGTCAGCCACGTAAACTGCATTGCCATCAGCGCAGACCCCTATCGGATGCTGGAACTCCGCCTCCTTCAGCTTTCCATCCTTATAGCCGAACTTGAACAGGCCTCTCCCGACAAGTGTCTCGATCCTCTTCGAGCTGATCTCCGCCCTCCGTATCGCGGACACCTCACTGTCCGCAATGTAGAGATAGCCATTGCTCAAAGAGAGGCCGCTGGGCTGGGCGAGGAGCGATCCCATTCCCTTGCCGTCCTCTATCCCCTCGAATCCGCTCCCCAAGAATGGCGTTATCTTTCCTGCCGTGATATTGTACGACCATATCTGATGGGTTCCGGCCATGGCCACGTATATCTCACCGTTAAGATAGGCAAGGTCCCACGGCGAGTTAAGCCCTATATTTAATGCATCGCCACCTAGTGCTAGCCAGTTCGACTCGTTTCCAGTTCCCGCAATTGTGGAGACCACCCCAGTCCCGAGATCTACCTTCCTGATCGCATGATTGTTGGTGTCTGCCACATAAAGAGTATTGGCATCGGGCCAGATGACTCCCTGCGGTTTCGAAAAGGAGGACTTGTCCAATGCCCCGTCCTTGAGCCCACGGCTTCCACCTATTGTCTTTACCACGCCTCCGGTAGCGATTTCGGCAATCACTATCCTGTCATTGTTCGAGTCGCTTATTGCGATGCTCTTTCTATCTGGCGAAAAGCAGATCTTGCCAGGAAAATATAATCTGTCCGATGTGCTTCTCATTGCAGGTTTTACAGTAGCCCTCCTTTCAGAAAGGGTATTGTCCCTCGAGTGCTTCTCCAGCAACTTGTCTATCGCCTTGGAGATTGACTCAATTTGGCCCTCACCGGATCTCCTGTAAACGATACGGCCTACTGGGTCGACGATCACAATGGTCGGCCACCCCTGGGCGCCATAGTCCTTCCAGATCCGCATACTCTCGTCTACGATTACGGGGTGCGATATACCATACCTCTCTATTGCACTCTCTATGTTGCGGCTGTCCTGCTCGTTAGCGAACTTTGCGCTGTGCACGCCGATCACAACCACGGGCTTGTCCCTGTACCTCTCCTCTACCTTCTTGAGCTCCTCTGCCATGTGTATGCAGTTTATGCAGCAGTAGGTCCAGAAATCCAGCACTATGATGTTTCCCCCGAGTGAAGCAATCGAGAGAGGCTCCTTTGTGTTGAGCCACGTGAACTCTTTCGGAAACTCCGTAGCGAGAAATACCTTAAGCGGAGAGATCCTTTCAAATATTCCTTCACTCATGAACTACCCCTCCCTAAATCCGTTAAACTAATCATCAAAGCCAATATTTATATCTTAACTTTGCCACTTCTCTCGTAAACTGACGCAAACTATTTCTAGGCCAAGGGCGGTATTTTCATCGATTACATGAAAAATACAACGACGCCCTTGGGTGGTATAGCTATCATTGACAAAGTAGAAAACGATTTCGGTCTGATCTCCTCCGTCTTTGGAGGAATCATGAGTCCTGCGTACGTCGGGCGGATGAAACTGCTTCTCAACAACCGCCTTACGTTCGCGACGTCCGTGCATCAGGTACTTCCCACGATCTCCGAAGACACATGCATGCTTCTCGGAGCCGAGAATGTCTCGGAAAGGTCGCTGTACCGCGCCGTCGAGAAAATAGGAGTGCTTGCTCCACTGATCATCGAGAACTACCAGGACTTCGTAAAGTCGAATGACCTCGCGAACAAGGACCAGAACATCGATTGGTCGTCGATTTACTTCGAGGGGAAGAAGGCGGAGATGGGTTAGTATAGTTCTCTATCTCGTAGAAATTGTACCCTGAGCCGAGCGGCTGTCCTGTATTCACCAGCGGGACAAGTTTGTAATTGCTTAGCGTGGAGCTGCAGGTGGTTCCCTGGTAAGGCGGCACGCTGCACCAGTATCCGTAGTCAAAGACGTAGCATGAGAAGTGTCTGGCAAAAGATGTGAAGTTCGGGTTGTTATTTCCAAGATAGCCGACCTGCGCCGCGCTCCTGTTGAGCTCATACCAGATGTCTGGGGTGAAGCTGAAAACGAGGCAGTTTGCGGGCACGTCATGGTAATTGTTGTATATGAAGTTTATGGCCGTGAGAGGCTGTCCCTCCTGCGGCGTCTGATTTGCTGGTAGCGTCAGCCCGGGGGCAAATATGGTGAAAGGCCACACTATGAGCAGAGAGAAGAGTACGATAGAGAAGATCCCTGCGTAGAGCGTCTCAGGGATCCCCTTCTTTATCCTGATCGAGATCCTTCCAAACCCCAGCCTGGTGTATCTTGCGATCTCGTATATTCCAAGCGCCGCGCCTACTATGAGTGGCGGTATCATCTCGAGCATGAAACGGGCATCGACTCCGAATAGTGCCGAGCCCGCGTAGAAGAAGTCATAGAAGAGATGGTATCCCAGAATCCAGATGAGCAGCAGGGAGATTATACCAAATCTGTTCTTGTACTCCTTGTCGAATGCAAAGAGCACAATTCCTATTATTGCAAGGATTGTTATTTCCATTGGAAATGCCACTGGATAATACGAATAGACGTTGCTCAAAAGTCCAAAGAAGAACTCTATGTTGGTCAACACGTTGCCTTTGAAGTTGGATAACGAGAAAAGCTGCTGCGATCCTGTGGTCCCATAGTTCCCGGTTGCTGCCTGCGATGCGATGTAGAAGGCTTGCGGTATAAGAAGAATGACCAGAACCGCAATGCCAGCGAAGTAGCGCCACTGCGATATGTTCTTCACAAGCCAGGCGGCTCGCTCCCTGATAGTCTTCCGCACTCCTTTTTCTCCCAGGACAAAATAGATTAGCACGAGGAAGGGCACCATCAAGAAGGCCTCGATCCGCGTATAGACTGTAAGCACAAGCGAGAAGGCTGCCAAGGAGAGCGTGGAGGGCCTTTGCCTCTTTAGGAAGACGGCAAAGAAGAAGAATGTGAGCGTAGTCAGCATCATGAAAGGAAGGTCAATTACTGCCTGAGTCCTGGACCAGATTATCAACTGCGGATTTAGCGCGAATGCCGCAGCGGCGATGAGCGGTATACTCCTTCTCTTGAAGAGTGCGGCGGAGAGGAGGAAGACCGCAAGTATCGAGAGGCACCCGACAAGCAGCTGAAGCGAGTATGCGGTTCCGGTGCCGACACCGAATATCCCAAAAGCAATTGCGATGAAGACCGACCACCCTACCGGGTCGTGGTATATCTGGTTCGCGTAGCAGCTGGAAGCGTATGCAGTACCATATTGGCACCAGAGTGCATTCCCATTGTGCAGTATGTTCAGAGCTATGCCCTGGTATATGCTCTCGTCAAAGTAGAGCCTCTCCACCGGGCTCACGTAAAGCGCCGAGAAGATCACGAAGAAGGCTATTATCGCAAAGAGGGCCGCGGCGGAATTTCTGTCGATGCCCTTTCCCACCGTTTCGCCTATCGCATTCCTTGAGATCCAGGCTGATACTATAAGCGAGACGAAAGAGAGTGCAACAATGATAGTAACAATATAGCCGAATATCATCTGGCTCCCTTGTTTATGACCAGATAGTCGCCGAGGAACATCTCTCTGGTCTTAGTCTTCTTCATGGTCACGAGCGCATCCTCAGGTCCCGTAACTATCGGTTGCCCGTGTATGTTGAAGCTTGTGTTGAGTACAACCCCGTAGCCCGTGGACCTCTTCACTCCCTCTATAAGCTTCCTGTATCTCTTGTTAACCGAACCCACAGTCTGCGGCCTTGCCGTCATGTCAACGTGAATCACGGACTTCATGCGGTCGGCGTACTTCTCCCTGATGCGGTATGCCATGGTCATGAACGGGCTGTATCCCTTCTTTGCATAGAGAAGCCTGTCCGCCTCCTCCTCCAGCATCGCCGGGGCGAAGGGCTGGTACCACTCCCTCTGCTTGACGTAGAGGTTCAGCCTGTTCTTAACGCTATCAGAGTCTGCGCGCGCGACTATGCTCCTGTTTCCGAGAGCCCGCGGACCGTACTCCATGCGCCCCTGGAACCAGAATACGTACTCGCCCTTCTCAAGAAGCTCAGCTGCATGGCCACCCGGATCGCTGTCCTCATCATACCTTATTCCCTTCTCCTTCCTGAGCACACTCTTGACATAATCGCTCTCGTACGAGTTTCCAAGGTAAGAGTCATTGAACTCGTATGAAGAGATGCTGTTGAGCTGGTAGTTCGTGTACATGGCGGCTCCGAGAGCAATGCCTCCGTCCCCCATGTGCGGAAAGATGTACCACCCCTTGAGCTGCGGAAGTTCCCTGACCACCATGTTTGCCTTCACGTTTGACATTATGCCTCCAGACATAGCGACCGAACTGATCCCGTACTCGTCGATGACGTTTCCGAAGAATTCCGCCATTATCTTCTCGAGCAGCTGCTGCGCCATGTAAGCGAACTGCTCTCGTGGCATCTGCCAGGCAATCGACTGAAGCATCTTGTACTGCGTTATCGGCCCGTACTTTGCCAATATCTCCGTGTCGTCAACGCTGAAGAAGTCCCTCAACTTGTTCTGCTCGAAGCCAAAGGGGAAGGAGTAGTCGGCCATTGCCATTACCTTTCCCTCATCCTCGAGTTCCCTCATCCCAACTATGTTGGTGACCTGCTCAAAGAAGATACCCAGAGAGTTCCTCGCGCTTATAACGGATTCTCTCAAGAGCTCACCCTTCTTGAAAGTGCTAACCGATCCGCTGATTCCATCTCCGAGCCCATCAAGCGTCACCACCAACGACCTGCTCATTCCCGAAGTGAATGCGGCTGTGGCGGCATGTGCGGTGTGGTGGTCAACCGCGTGCAGCTTGAAGTTAGAGAAGCCCATCCTCCTGAGCTCAGAGCCTATCGCCATCTTGCTTGCCACTCCGCAACCCGGCAGCGGGCCTATTGAGGTCATTGCGTACTTCGTGTAGTGCATCAGATTCTCGAATCTCGGCTTCGGCATCTTCCTTCTCCTAAACATGTAGTAGCGCTCCTTCTGCCATGGGAATACCCTCGACAGCGTCTTTGTGGGCTCCGTAGTGGGAAAGGAGACAACCTCTATATCGGTGGGCTTCAGACCCGCGAACCCCAGCGCCTCTCTTATCGAGTTATAAGGGAACTTCACCTCGAGCTTTCTCCTGGTGTACCTCTCCTCGTTCGCCGCAAAAAGTATCCTATCATCCTCCACCAGTGCGGCCCCCGAGTCGTGCCCATCCCATAATCCAAGAACATACATAGTTATCCCTCACTTTCCCGCGGTCACTATCTTTAATACATCATTATCTTTTAATTTATAATCCTTAGAGACCCTCATCTTCTTCTTCGCGTCAATCGCGTAGAGCATGTTTTTTGCAAGATCCGTATGTATCTTGGCCGCAAGTTCAAGCACCGTAGATCCGTTCCTCATGAGTATTGCATCGGGAAGCGTGTTTCCGAAATGGTCGGTGTACTTGTTCTCGTCCTCAACCGGATAGACCACAATGTTCTGCAAAAGGTCGAAGTAGGCCCTGTTCAAGACCTCCTGGACCCCCGTGCCCCTATTTGCCTCGGTGTATTTCAGCATGTAATTCAGGGCCTTCTCCTGCTCCGGAGTGGCATTCTTGTTTATAGAAAAGGATGATGCTCCTGGAAGGTACTCTATGACCCCGTTCTTGGAAGCCTTCTTCAGCGCAAGCTCTATCGCCCCAGAGCATCCGACCACCATCTCCTCACTCAGCTTGGCCTTCAGCGCGATCAGCTTATCACCGCTGCTCTTGTCAAGCTTGTTCGCGGCTATTATGAGGGGCTTGTTAAGCGCGAGCAGTGTTACGGCAAAGTTTTTTGCCCTTGTCGCGCTCCAGTTGATGTTCGAGAGTGCGAGCGAGTTCGCATCAGCCGCCTTCGCCACCTGCTCTGCTGTGACCTTGAATCCGGAGAGCAACTCCTCCATCGCCTTCGCACCGTCAGACCTTTTCGCAAGGGCGCCGGCGTGCGCCATTATTATCTTGGCAAGCCACTCGCCGAGCTCCTCCTTTATCATATTGACATCAATTGCCGGATCCGACCACGTGCATGGCTTCCCCTCAACGTCCGTCGTGCCGCTCACGTCCACAACCTGTATCAGCGCATCGGCATTTATCAGGTCATTCAGAAACTGGTTCCCCATCCCCTTTCCAAGATGCGCCCCCGGAACCAGGCCCGCAACGTCGATAATGTTTACCGGGATCCTGCGCACTCCGTTCGCGCACACCGAGTTGCGCGGCTTGCACCCGACTCCGAGCTCCCCGTGTACGCACTCCTTGGTCACGTAAGCGACTCCCATATTGGGTTTTATTGTCGTAAAGGGATAGTCGGCGATCTCGGCATCGGCAAGCGTAAGCGCGGAAAAGATCGTGCTCTTTCCCTTGTTCGGTGCACCTATTATTCCAACCAGCATAAGGATCATACACTGCGGCAGTTCACTCGTAAAAGTCAAGATAAAGTTTAAAAGCCGCCGTCGCTATATAGTTATATGGCAAAATATAAGAGCATAGTGCTCTCGGGAAGGCCGGTCTCAGGCAAGTCCATGCTGGCCGAGATGATAGAGGGCGACCTCGGGTGACAGAGGCACTCCATAGGCGGTCTGTGGAGGGAGAAGTACGCAAAACTCCGCGCTTTGGGAGAAGTCGCCGTCCCTTTCGAGGAGTTCTGGAGCAAGACATCCTACGAAGAGAACCTTCGGATGAACAAAAGGGCATGGGATATCACTAATGCGGGAGGGGTGATAATGGAGAGCAGATACCCCTTCGGATACGACAAGTCAAAGGTGCTGCTGGTATTCGTCGATGCGAGCCTCGACGTGAGGGTCGGCAGGAGCAAGAACCGGAAAGAGTACGGGTCGCTAAGCGAGGAACAGCTGCGGGAACTTCTGATAAAGAGGGAAGAGGACGAGCTTCAGAATGGCCGCCGGTGGTTCCCGGAGATGGGGGACTACAGGAACCCGGACCTATGCCATTTGGTGCTTAACACCGGCAGAATGACGGCACGCGGGGAATTAGAGGCTGTCAAGGCAGCCCTGAGGCCCTCAGAATAGCCAAATTTATATACCTGCAGAGCTTAATAGGAAGGTCGAATTATAGAACACCATGCAGGGGTGGCAGAGCTTGGTCAAATGCGGCAGGTTCAGGGCTTGTTTCCTTTGTGGATACGAGAGTTCAAATCTCTCCCCCTGCAAATACAAATAAGCTCTGCGTTCGCGTGAAAACGGCAATATGCCCGTCTGCACAGTCATGGTAAAGATTTAAATATATATGTATGCACATATATATACATGACAAAGATAATCTCACTCACAAACGAGGTCTATGAAAAGTTGAAGAAGCTTAAGAAGAACATGTCTTTTTCGAAGGAGATAGACGAACTCATAGAGAAATCCAGCGAAAAAGGCGATGTCAGAAACCTAAGAAAATTTATGGGTGTTTGGACCAAAACCGAGGCCACCGCTTTCCAGAAGGAAGTTGCGGAGAGTAGAAAGAACGCAAGACCCAGGTCCTTTGCATGATACTCGACACAAGCATTTTAATAGAGATATTGAGCGACAACTCCAGTATTGTGGAGAAATTGGAAAGGGTGGGCGAGAGCATCTCCACAACAGTCATAACTAAGTACGAACTTCTAAAAGCGCCTAAAGAAGCCGATGTGCTCGCCCTGCTTGGGACTATGAGTGCCTATGATTACGATGGCAAGTCTGCTGAAAGAGCAGCAAAAATATTCAAGGATCTGAAAAAAAAGGGCAAAATGATAAACGAACTGGACATCCTGATAGCATCTATAGCCATGACACACGACGAGATGCTAGTCACAAGAGACAATGACTTCAAGAGCGTTGAGCATCTCAAGCTCCTAGTCCTTTAG
>JAJYXH010000094.1 GCA_021791075.1 Microcaldota archaeon | reverse complement strand
GGTATCGCCATAGCGCCGATGGCTACGGCGGAGAGGCTTGCGGAGAAGAGGGCGAGCCAGAAGATGGCAAGTGCCGTCTCCCAGAGCCTCGAGTGGTTCCTATCGAACCCGGGAAGCCTGTCGATTATCATAGAGACAGGATAGGCGAATATTCCGGTGATCCCGTAGAGGAAGTACATTCCGAGAAGAGCGACAGGCAGCGCGGTGAGGCCTATATTGTAGCCCTCGAAGCCGTAGATTATGAGCATTATCCCGAAGAGCAGCGCGAGGAATCCAGCGTACTCGAGCTTTACGTTGTACTTTATGGCAAGAGAGAATGAGAGAAGGATTATGCCGAACGATACCAGCGGGTCGTAGAATAGTATGTTGTAGCTTCCCGGAAGCGGCCACGTGAACTGGCCCAAGAGCCCGCTGATGAGCATGTACGCGCCTATTAGCGCGAGAGGGACGCTTGCACCCTTTAGGTACTCCACGAAGTTCTTCTGCTTCCTCTTGTAGACGAAGTATATCGAGGTGACGGTGTAGAGCAGAAGGAGTCCTCCGAAGCCTATCGAGAAGAGCGAGTAGGCAAGGTTGTCTATGAAGACCATGCTTGGCATGCTCAACCAAGATTTATAAGCCTTGTGATGCTGCAAGATAGCATGGAGGGGTCTGGTGCGGTGCGAGTGTTCGCCGACCGCAAGGATGCCGGGGTGCTGCTTGCGAAGAAGCTGAAAAGGCTCGGGCTCAAGAGACCGCTGATACTTGCGATACCTAGGGGAGGAGTAGTGGTTGCCTACGAAGTCGCAAAGGAGCTCGACGCAGAGCTCGACATAGTAACCCCGAGAAAGCTGCGTGATCCGATGGACGAGGAGCTTGCGCTCGGGGCGGTGATGTCGGATGGAAGCACATTCCTGAATGAGGGGGTGATAGCGATGCGAGTGGTTCAATCATCATACCTTGATGAGGAGAGGAAACGCCAGATGGAGGAGTCGGCAAGAAGAATGAGGGTCTACAGGGGCGATAGACCATACCCGGCGGCCAAAGGGAGAATAGTCATAATAGTCGATGATGGTATAGCGACTGGCGCGACAATGATCGCTGCAGCGAGGTGGGCGAGAGGGCAGGGAGCGGCAAAGGTCGTGATCGTGGTTCCGGTTCTGTCAAGCGACATCATCGAAGCGCTTGGAAAGGAGTCGGACTCGCTCGTCTATCTGGAGAGCCCGGCACTCTTTTTAGGGATAGGCCAGTTCTATCGCAACTTCGACCAGGTTGAAGATGATGAGGTTGTAGGTCTGCTGAAGTCTTATTGGGACCTGAGTAGAGGCAAGCCTGCTTGACGCCCTATGTTGAGGAAAAATGCAAAATGTTTAATAAGATTCGTTGTGTTATTTTACCACTTTATCGTGTGAGATAGCAATGGGAAGAGTTTTGATACTGGGAGCCGGAGGAGTAGGCAGAGTCGTTGCGCACAAGTGCGCGCAGCATCCCGACGTCTTTGCGAACATAATGCTCGCTAGCAGGACGAAGTCGAAGTGCGACCAGATAAGGGACGATATAAAGGAGAGGGCAGGAGTGGAGATAGAAACAGCCGAGGTCGATGCAGACAAGACCAAGGAGCTCGTGGCACTGATCAAGAAGTTCAAACCGGATCTCGTGATCAACGTTGCTCTGCCGTACCAGGATCTTGCGGTCATGGATGCGTGCCTCGAAGCCGGAGTCAACTATATGGACACGGCGAACTACGAACCGAAGGACGTAGCCCACTTCGAGTACAGTTGGCAGTGGGCCTACCAGGACAAGTTCAGGAAGAAGGGACTGATGGCTGTGCTCGGATGCGGATTCGATCCCGGAGTCTCGAACATCTTCTGCGCATATGCACAGAAGCACCTGCTTGACGAGATAAATTACATAGACATACTTGACTGCAACGCCGGAAGCCACGGCCACGCCTTCGCAACAAACTTCAACCCCGAAATAAACATAAGGGAGGTCACGCAAGTGGTGAGATACTGGGAGAATGGCAAGTGGATGGAGACGCCGATTATACTGGACCCGAAGAGCGTGCACTTTACATTCGACTATCCGGTTGCAGGACCAAAGGAGAGCTATCTCCTTTATCATGAGGAGCTTGAGTCGCTTGCAAAGAACATAAAGGGCCTCAGGAGGATAAGATTCTGGATGACCTTCTCGGATAACTATCTTACGTATCTGAGAGTCTTGCAGAACGTCGGGATGACAAGGATTGATGAGGTAGATTACGAGGGCAAGAAGGTCGTTCCGATAAAGTTCCTCAAGGCCCTGCTTCCAGATCCTGCAACGCTTGGCACGAATTACACAGGGAAGACCGTGATAGGAGACGTGATGACAGGAAAGAAGGATGGAAAGGCCAGGTCGGTGTACATCTACAACGTCTGCGACCATGCTGAGACATTCAAGGAGATCGGTGCACAGGCAATATCTTATACAACAGGAGTGCCGGCGATGATATGCGCAATGCTGATGATCAAGGGAGTGTGGAAGGGAAGCGGAGTCTTCAACACAGAGCAGCTGGATCCAGACCCGTTCATGGAAGAGTTGAACAGATGCGGACTGCCTTGGAAGCAGGTGGAGTTCACGGGAAAGCTTCCGGAGTAGGTACATCAAATGGCAAAGCAGTTTTACATTGAGGAGCTCAAGAACTTTCCGAAGAGCGTTACCGACAGGGTAGAGAGCCCGTGTTTTCTCGTGAACGAGCAACTGCTCAAGGGAAACCTTGAGATCCTTGCATCGGTAAGGAAAAGAACAGGGGCGAAAATATTCCTGGCACTCAAGGCATTCGCGATGCACAGCACCTTTCCGCTGATAAGAAGATATCTTGACGGTGTATGCGCGAGCGGACCGATAGAAGCCCAGCTCGGATACGAGAAGTTCAGGAAGGAGGTGCACACTTATGCGCCGGCATACTCCGATGACGACATGGACAAGGTGATAAGATACTCGGACACGATCATCTTCAACTCGATTGCACAGTGGAAGAAGTACCGCGGGAGGATAGCCAGAAGCGGGAGGAGGATCGAGATCGGCCTCAGGGTAAATCCAGGATACTCCGAGGTTGAGACGGATCTCTACAATCCGGCAATGCCAGGATCAAGGCTCGGTATGCGGCCCGAGGACCTGAAAGGGGAGGACCTTAGCGGAGTTGACGGACTCCACTTCCATGCCCTGTGCGAGCAGAATGCAGATACGCTTGTCCGCGTACTCGGATCTTTTGAGAGGCATTATGGAAAGTATATATCGCGGATGAGGTGGGTGAACTTCGGAGGAGGCCACCACATAACTAGGAAGGACTATGACGTTGATCTTCTTGTGAAGACCATAAACGATTTCAAGAGTAGGTATTGGGTAGAGGTGCACCTTGAGCCTGGTGAGGCTGTTGCATTGAACACCGGCGTGCTCGTATCGACGGTGCTCGACGTCTTCAGCAACAAGGTGAACAATGCGATCCTTGACACATCGGCAGAGGCGCACATGCCCGATGTTCTCGCGATGCCATATCAACCTAACGTGATCGGTGCCGGAAAGCCTGGAGAGCTGAAATATACCTACAGGCTTGGCGGACTCACATGCCTTGCGGGAGACGTGATAGGCGACTACTCCTTCGCAAAGCCGCTGAAACCGGGGGATAGGATCATCTTCCTGGACATGGCGCACTACTCGATGGTCAAGACCACGACGTTCAACGGCATAAGGCATCCATCGATAGCCCTGTACAATCCGAAAGGCAGAAAAGTCAGGATAGTTAGAAGATTCGGATACGACGACTATAAGGACAGGCTCTCCTGATCTTGATCGGATCCGGATCGGGCTCTCGTTGATCTCTTTCTCAGCTCCACTTCTGCCTTGACCTTCTCGGTCCCGTACTTCTCAAGGTTCCTCCATCCCTGGCCATTCTCCAGATCAAGCTCTTTTGGATGGTTCCTGATAAGCTCCATCATTGCCGCCTCTGTGCCATAGATGGAGAGAAGCAGCCAGCCCTCCCCCTTGTACACCGCTTTCGTGTCGAGTTTGCTGCCGTTCTCGCGCATCAGCCTGAGCTGCACAGACTCTGTTCCGTGGTGGGCCAGCATCCTCCATCCGAGCGCGTATCCGCGGTCGAGCTCGCTCCCGAACTCGTTTATCGGCCTGTGCTGCTCGTTCTCTTCTGATATTGGGATAAGTTTGACAAGCGTCTCTGCTACGCTCATGTCGCTTACTCGTCTTAAGTCCCTGAAGAGAGCTGCCTTGTCAGGTTTGTTTAGAAGTACCATCTTACCGATTCCCTATCGTTTTCCCAGTATAAGAATATTATCTAAGAAATTTCACGACTTAAGGCTCTCCAGAATCTCGTCCGTCTTTCTAACCCTCCCCATCCGCTTTAGCGCGTAGTTCACGGAAGCGTCGTGCATCTCTTTTGACATCGATGATATTGCATCCTCAGCGAATACCTGCTGGAAGCCGTACTCGTATGCGAATCGCGCGGTGCTCTCGACGCCGTAGTTGGTGGCGACGCCGCAGAGGACTATCGTGCCCATCTTCCTTCTCCTTAGCTGGAGCTCCAGCCCGGTGCCGTAGAACGCACCCCACTGCTTCTTCGTTATTATTATGTCTGAGTCGGACTGGCGGAGCTCAGGCACGAACTCGGACCCGTCGGCAGGCATCTGCTGAGCGTGGCTCCTGGAGAACATGGGCTCGTCTGCGATGGCATTCAGCCTATCGGCCTCGGAAGAGACGACATGAACAAGGAAGACGGGCATACTGTTCTTCCTGAACGCCTCCGCAAGCTTCGCCGCGTTGCCAATCACGGTCTGCGAGCCGTACGGCTGCAACTCCCTTGCTACTATCCCTTTCTGAAGGTCTATGATGACCAGTGCCGTGCTCTTCTTGTCTATTTGCAGCGTTTCCATTCCATCACGTTTACATTGATCCTTGGACTATAAAGAGGTTTTGGTGCAGAAACGGATGGTGGAACGGAAGACGGGAGGGGGAATCCGTACGGAAAGGCCATAGCCCTGACGGTATCGTTTGATGTCGAGTACTATACTTTGATATCGAATGATGTCGCCACAGAAAGCCTTTAATATCAGCTTATGACAGAGTATAAACATGACTATTTCAAAAGCCGAGATGAAGACCATCCAGAAGGAACTTGACCTGATGGAGATAAAGGTAATGAGGCTTAAGGCGAAGCTCGCCCCCGAGGAGAAGATAACTGGGGAAGAGCTCGGGGAACTTAAGGCGGCAGAGAAAAGGATAGCAAAGGGGAAGTGGATAAGTCTGGACGAGCTTACAAAGGAATTTGGCTGATATCTTGTTCTTCGTCAAGACTGACAGGAAGGCAGGAAAGTCCTATCAGAAGATGCCGGAGTTTTACAGAAGGCGGATCTTTGAACTAGGCCAGGTGCTGAAAGTCAAACCCGTGCCCGCCCAAGAATATGATGTGTCGAAACTTGCGGGAGTTGATGACACTTATCGCATAAGAATAGGCGACATACGGATTTATACAAAGTCATGTGGAGTGCACAGGAGATAGAGATTCTGAAGATCGAGTGGAGAGGAGGAGCATATAAGTAGAAATATGGTAAGAAGGAACTTAGCCCTCAAGCCCTCTTTTTTCATATAAAACTCTTTTCCAAAGAGTTTTTGCCGAGTCGAGCCCACGGTGCGGGAATTCCGCACCCTATTGACCGAAAGCCGGGAGAGGTCTTCAAGGTTATAGTAATGGATATTACCTTTCTGCTAAGTAAGTATTCTTAAAAATCGCCATATAGACGGAATATTTAACAACTCTTCTAGTACATCTCCTCAAGTAATCTTATAATCTTTTTGCCTTTCTCTGTGAGTGCGTAAGAGCTTACATACCTATTCCCCACCAGGATTGGCGTGACCTCGATTAAACCATGCCCCCTAAGCTTGGCAATTTTTGATGAGAGTGTCCTTCTAGTCCTGATCTTCTTCTGTAACCCCCCATATCTCTTTGGACTTTTGAGTTCACGCAAAATGTCCAACACATAACGCTGTAGGATTATGTCGCGTATGTCTGCCTTTGCCATGAATAAACTATGGGAAGACTTTTATATCTTGCTTATGAAAAGTAGATTTAATCTACTTAAGTAAATTATCAATACTGTGGCAGACAATGATTTGACCAAGCCTTAAAGCTAAGATATAAAAGGGGGTAACCATAACAATTAAACTCAAAATCGGTTATTTATTTACAGAAATATTTACGGAATCAGACCTTGGGAGAGATTATGCGCTTACCCCAATTAATCTTACTAAATTAGGAGCAGAAACCATACTCTTTTGTCTTGGCAATAATGTACACAAAAAAGGATTGCCGGAGATGATTTTTCTTAATAATTATAGAAATGACTTTACAAATCCGATAATCCAATGGCAACTTGCCATGCAACTTAACACCAAAATAAGGGAAGCAGGGATAAATATGATGCTTTTCCGCAATAATTCAATGGCAGCCCTCTTTCTTAAATTACTCAATCCAAGGCTTAAAATAGCATTCAATATAGGCATAGAACAAGATAGTTATGAGAAGTTACCATATTTCAAATTTTTAGTATATATCTCTCTTATCGCAAAGACAAGTATAGCACATTTTCTTTATGTAAACACGCAACAAGGTTATAATTCATCAATCGCATTTGCTCCTTTTCTTAAGAAAAAGTTGAAGATCATTAGAGAGGGAATTCCCGAACGTTACTTCCTTAAGAAAGGAGAGGGAAAGCACAGGAAAAAAATAGTGCTTTGCGTGGCCCGTTTGACTCCAAACAAACAACAAGAGGTACTTATACGAGCATTTGCAAGTATACACAATAAACATAAAGACTGGAAATTGAAACTTGTTGGTTGGGACCAAGATGGTGATTATGCCATCTATCTTGCTAATCTTTCGGATAAATTAGGAATTTGGTGGGAAGGAATGCATCCATTGCCTATGGATGATATAGCACTTAGAAAAGAATATCTTAATGCATCAATTTTCTGTCTTCCTTCTTTACAAGAACAACCAGGCACTGCAAGAACAGAAGCAATGGCTATGGGGTTGCCTGTGGTAACTACAAGAACAAATGGTTCTGAATTCGTCGAAGGAAGCGGCATCATAGTGCCGATAGGAGATGAAAAAGCGCTCGCAAAGGGGCTTGACAAATTCATGTCAAGTGCAAATGCAAGAGATGAAGCTAGCAAGAGGGAAAGAGAAGATGTAGAGCAATTCAGAGCTATAAAAGTAGCCAAAGAACTGCTGGATTATATAAAAAGCTGTTAACATGAATATTTAAGTATTCCTCTGTTGTTGAAGGACTATGAACGCAACATGAAAGCTCCGCTGGGCATCAAATCATCTAAGTATACTAGGAAAGATAGATATATAGAGGTTATGTTAAATAACCGTAACCGTGAGATATAAGCCGGGAGAGGGAGTTGAACCCCCCTTTTCCGCTCTGCAGGCGGACGCATAGCCGATCTGCCATCCCGGCACGCCTTTTCCCATTGAATATGGCCTTGATTCGAGTGGTACACTTGGGTGCTAATGGATAATGCGCTTACTATTTAAATATATACACACTCTTATTACTGTGCTGATTTCATGCGAGAGATTTTCGAGAACGTGCCAGAGGAGCTTGTATCAAAGACTGCGACCTATGACCAGAAGGTTCCGATAACCAGCATACTCGATGCTGTGGAGAAATTCGGCGCAGTCGTCATAACCAAGGACGACAGTTATATGGGCATAGTTGACCAGCGTTCAATCTCGAAGCGCGGGTCTCTCAGGCTCGAGGACAGGTTTGCGAGCGGCAAGTTCGCGAAGAAGGTGCCGGTCGTGACAAGCACGACATCGATCTCAGAGGCAATAGACTACTTCTACCACTTTGCGACCAAGGCCCTGCCATACATGAAGGGAAACAGCGTGTCAGGAGTGATAAACAGGGACTCGATGCTCAAGGTTGTCCTCTCGATGCACCTGCTCTCCAAGTCGAAGGTCGGCGACATAATGTCAACGCCGCTGATAGCGATAGACTCCGAGGCAAGCGTGACGCAGGCGCAGAATGCGCTAGGCCAGCACCAGGTGAACAGGCTTGCGGTGCTCTCCGGGGGGAAGCTGATGGGCATACTTACGCACAGGAACATAGTGAAGTACACCCCAGAACTCAAGGGGTCTGAGAGCAGGAGGACGTACCCGGTGAGGGAGAAAGCCGAAGTGACCGTGGGCCAGATATGCAGCAGGAATCCCAGGACCATAGAATCCGACGCGACTGTCGATGACGCGATAAGGCAGCTTGTCGGGCAGAACATCTCTTCGCTGATAGCAACGAGGAGCGGGAAGGCAATAGGAGTCATTACCGTGAGGGATATCTTCGAGACCATAATACAAGGAGGGGGCAAGAAGGCGAGGGAGAAGATCCTCATCTCAGGGCTCGGTGAGGACGGAGAGGAGTTCAGGACGGAAATAAGCGACTCGCTCTCGAAGATGGCCGAAAGGATAAACAAGTTCGGAAATGTAGACGTGTCATACATATCGCTCAACGTGAAGCCAGTGAAGACCAGGGGGTACGAGCTCAAGGCCAGGGTAGGGCTCGAGAAGGGCGGCACGATCTACACTTCTGTATCGGGATTTACGCTTGACAGGACCCTGAAGGCGCTGGAGGACACGATCTACAGGATAATCAAATCCGAGAAGGAGGTAATAGTAACAAGCACGAGGGAGGCTGATTCCACATATGATAGAGAGGAAGAGTAAGGGCCAGTCGAGCTTCGAGCTCCTGATAACTCTATCCGTAGGGCTCGCCATCCTCCTTCCGGTTGTGGCAATAGCATTCATACAGCTGGCCAACGCCAACTCCTCCCTCTCCGCGATCGAGGCGCAGCAGGCGGCAAGCAAGATATCCAGCATAGCCACCGCGGTAGGAAGCGAGGGGCCCCCGGCGAAGCAGGTCATACAGGTGCAGGTTCCTCCGGGAGTCAGGTACATATACGTCGGAGCGCTGAACAACGGCGTCGGACACGAGGTCATCTTCGTTGTGAGCTCTCCTACCGGATTGAGTTACGTCACATCTTACACTCCTGTAAACGTCAGCGGAAATCTTGGAGGGATAGTTGGCACGGGATCGTACCTTGTAAACATCAGCGCAACCGCATCGTGCCCACATAACTCGCAGCTTCCGTGCGTCTACATATCCCCGATAGTTTAATGTTTTGAGTGTTTGAATGCGTCTGCAGGTAGCACTGGAATACATGGTCATCTTCGCATTCGTAATATTAATCTTCATGCTGATATTCGTCACGGTCGCAAAGCAGCGCGCCTCGATCTCTAATCAGGAGATAAATTCGGGCCTGCAGCTTGTCGCGGCTGACATAGCAAGCCAGCTAAACATCGCCGCGCAGGGAGGAAGCGGGTACAGCGCCTCGGTCTCGACACCCGTGAGCGGGTCGCTGCTAAAGTACAGCCTAAACATAACGAGGAACGGCCAGGTGATAGTCTCGGCCTCCGTGGGCAAGGAGCTCGCGAGCGCAGTCTCGTACAGCCTTGCGGGAAGCATACTTTCTGATCCGGCATTCCTAGCTGCGAACACAAATGACGTATACAGCATACCGATCTCCAACGGCACTATCTCGCTGCGCAACTCATATGGAACCATATGCGTAGACTACATGTGCCCGAATGTCACCAACCAGGCCGGGAGCCTGAGTCTTTCGACGCAGAATCTCCATGTGGCATCATTCAACGGTAACAGCAGCTATGTAAGCTCCCCACTTGCAGTAAACGAGATTGCGACGGGAACAATAACTGCATGGATATACCCCGAATCATTCAATGGCGAGCAGAGAGACATAGTCTCCTCTGTCCTCTACATTGACGCGCCTGACCACTCCCTCAGGTGCGACCTTGGCGGGGGCGATATAGACAGCAACTACGTTCTTTCACTAAACACTTGGCAATTTGTTGCATGTTCGTTCAACGGCTCATCTACCAACTTCTACGTCAATGGAAGGCTTGTGGCGTCAAAGCCACCGCCGCCTCATGGCCCTGCAGCTCCGGTGAGCGCCGACATAGGAGGCTCCACGAGTGGGGGCAACTTTGCCGGCCTTATATCAAATTTGCAGTTCTATAACACTTCACTTGGAAAGAACGGCATAGCGGCACTATACTCTAGTGGCATAGGCGCTGCCCCCCTGTGGCAGGATGAAGTCGGAGGATGGTACACGCTCAATGGTAATACGTACGACTACAGCGGGTGGGGCAGGAATGGAGCCCAGATAGGCTATCTTACTTATCCTCCGGTTTCGCAGCTCTTCGCTGATGTCTCTTCCCACAGTGGCTTTGGATTGGGCAACACGATAGTTGGATTCGCTTCAACAGCAGGAACATTCAACAATGGCAACTCATTTTACATAAATTATACAAATGAGAGCGGAATAGCAACAGCAATACTTACTGCACTCCCTCCACAGAACGGACTCGCAGTAAACTCAAGCTCGCTGGTAAGTGTACAGGCAATAGCATTTGAGGGCAATGCGCTAACGCAGAACTCGCTCGTTGCATGGTATCCCCTCTCCCTTGGCTATGGCGCCACCGCCGCCGACATAAGCGGTAGCAATGACGTTGGCACGGTGTCAGGTGCATCTTGGAACAGACCCGCCTTTGTAACCAGATTCGAGGCGAACAGCTCGGTCGTCGGACCCATCCTCCCCTCGAGAAGGAGTGTCTCGCTCTGGCTCAAGACAAACAGCTCGGCACAGCAGCCATTCTTCAGTGCAGGGGCCCCGGGATCGGGGACGGATTACGAGCTTGCACTGGTGCGACAGGGAGGCATAGGTGGAAACCCTCCGGCCAACTCCCCAGGCCTCTATCTTGAGTTCGGCGGCGATGACGTCTACATTCCGGTTGACCTTGTCGGGAACGGATGGCACAACGTAGTGGCATCGTGGAATGGAGCGACACAGGTAAACCTAAGCGTCGACGGCGTGCTGCCTGCCGGATATCTGTGGAACGGCGCCACATGGTCCGGAATAACTGCGCAACCGTTCACGCTCCCATCAACGCCGTCTCCGGCATCCAATGCTATAATCGTAGGGGGGGGAAATGATCAGATATGGAACACCGGACTTCTCAACTTCAACGGCACGATCTCCAATGTACAGGTCTACAGCAGTGCCTTGACAAGGGGCGAGATGGCAGCGGTTTACTACGAGGGCATAAGCGGACCTCCGACAGTGCCGAACAGCCTGCTGCTCTGGTGGCCGCTAAATGGCGACAGCCTCGACTACTCAGGCAACGGGAACGGCGGAGCAGGATTCGAAACATATCCGCAACAGACCTCGGCGCTCAACAGCACAAACTCCACAGTGACGCCGCTGCTTCAGGCGACGTTCGATGGAAACGCGAATATAGTTCTGGGAAACTCGATCATAATGCAACCTGAGTCGTTCTTCACTGTTGGCATGTGGATAAATGCGAGCAGAAACGGGCAGCCAGCTTCACCCCAACTCCTGTCGGAGCAGGGGACCGGCGGCCAGAACGGATATGAGATGTACCTCAACAATAACGGGAAGCTGACGTTTACCGTAAAGCAGTTCGCGCAGACCTGGGGAAGCTGCTCGGTAACCGGAGGGCTTGATATCGAGGACGGAATGCAGCACTTCGTAACGGGAGTCTACTCGGTATCGAATCTCTCGGTGTATGTGGACGGAGAGGAGCAGGGAGTGTCGGCATGCACTCCCGGAGACTTCGTCGACTATAGCACCGGAGCGAACGGCATAATAGGAAATGGTTTTGTAGGGAACATTAGCGGCCTGCAAGCTTATTCGACAGCCCTCAGCCCGCAGAGCGTGAAGACTCTCTATCTTCGCGGAAGAGCGGGATTCCCCGTGCTCCAGAGCGGGCTTGTCGGATGGTATCCGCTCGACGGAGATGTAAGCGACTACAGCCCTTACGGGACCAACGCAACCCAGCACGGGATCAGATACACCGTGGCCAATGCAACATATCCGAGCCTATACCATGCGCTCGGCGGAAGCTATGGCATGTCGTTCAATGGCAAGAACAGCAAGATAGTTGCAGGAGGTCCGTCCGTGGGCACGGGAACGGAGACACAGGCCGCATGGGTCTATCTCAGCTCCCTTCCCCAGTCCGGATCGTCCTACCAGGTGACATGGCAGGACAACGGCCTTGGCGGTCTCTCGGTGGACAGCTCAGGAAACGTCATCTTCGGAGCCTTCATAGGCGGAATTCTACATCAGGCTTCGGCATCCACCCATGTCTCTCCGGGAGAATGGTACTTCATCTCGGGAAATTACTCCGGAACTTCGGTAAACGTCTGCGTGAATGCAGGATCATGCGGATCGGCTCCGATCTCCGGATCGGTTCCATCATCAGGGCCGTTTGATATAGGAAGCAAGGACGGCACTTCGTCGTTCATTAACGGGTCGGTAGCGAACGTGCAGGTCTACAGCCGTGCCTTGAACTCGTCGCAGATCTTCCGGCTGTACCACAACGAGATGCCGCCTTCGGTCTCCACGTACCTGTCAATGAGTTGGTTGCCATGAAAGCGCAGTTCTGGTCTATAGACGTGATATTCGCG